>JAEZKL010000183.1 GCA_023415475.1 Bacillota bacterium
TGTAACTTCTGTAGCAAATGAACCTAATACAAATACTTCTTCAAGGTAGCGAAGTATTTCCTCTTGTCCTGCTGTTCCTAAAGCCTCTATATCAATCTTTACTGACTCTACAGTTGGCATAATAAGACCTCCGTAATTATTCGTATAGTCTTATTATTTCACACAACCGATTAAGTCCGCTATATCTTCCACATTATACTTCAGCATATATTCTTCAATGCCCTTCAGTACCTCGGTTGTTGCAGAGGGATTGATAAAATTAGCTGTGCCTACCGCTACCATGCTGGCACCGGCCATAATAAATTCCAGTGCATCTTCGGCACAAGTGATACCTCCCATTCCAATGATCGGCAGTTTAACCGCATGAGCCGCCTGGTATACCATTCGAACTGCAATTGGTCTGATTGCAGGACCGGATAGACCACCGGTTTTATTCGCCAACAGACAGGCACGGCGATGGATATCAATCTTCATACCGGTCAAAGTATTAATAAGGGATAAGGCATCCGCTCCACCGGCCTCGGCTGCTTTTGCGATCTCCGCAATATCTGTAACATTAGGACTGAGCATCATAATACTCGGCTGCTTAGCCAGCTTTTTCAATTCGGAGGTGATAGCTTCCACACATTTAGGATCCTGTCCGAAGGCGATACCGCCTTCCTTCACATTAGGACAGGATATATTAATCTCCAGCATGTCCACATCGCAATCCGCCAGCCGTTCAACCACCTCACAGTATTCCTGAGTGGTCTTTCCTACAACATTTACGATAATCTTTGTATCATACTTACGCAGGAACGGAATGTCTCTCATAATAAATACATCAACACCGGGATTTTGAAGTCCAATTGCATTCAACATTCCACCGGACGTCTCCGCAACTCTCGGTGTAGGATTTCCGGGCCAAGGAATACTTGATACACCCTTCGTGGTTACTGCTCCAAGCTCGGATAAATCCACATAATCGCTATATTCTATCCCTGAACCGAAGGTGCCGGAAGCGGTCGTTACGGGGTTCTTAAAGGTAACTCCGGCCAATGTTATATTCATATTCATAGCTCCACCTCTTCCGCGTAAAATACAGGACCCTCTTTACATATTCTCGCGTTCTTCACATTGCTGTGAGGCTCCACATCCTTTGTCTTGCAAACGCAGCCTAAACAGGCTCCGATACCGCAAGCCATGCGTTCCTCTAAGGATAATTGGCAGGTAATGCCCTTCTCCAGAGCATATGCTCTGATTCCTCGAAGCATGGGAGTAGGTCCACAGGCGAAGATAATATCTGCATTCAATTTGTTGTCTCGGATGGCATCTAGGACATTTCCCTTCGTCCCCTTGCTTCCATCCTCAGATGCAATATACACTTTTCCATAAGGAGTAAACTCTTCATCCAGAAATGTAATGTCCCGGTATCCTAGCACGATCTGTTTTTCACAATTTAATTGCTTTGCCAGTTCAAGCATCGGGGGAATTCCGATACCGCCACCAATCAGCAATGCTTTTTTACCTTCCAGGGTATAACCATTACCCAGCGGTCCCATCACCTCTATGGTATCCTGCGGCTTAAGATCAGCAAATTCCATCGTTCCTTTTCCGGTAATACGATATACCAGACGAATCGTTCCTTGTTGTTTATCTATCTCACAGATGCTGACTGGCCTAGGTAACAATCTGCTGGCATCCTTACAGTACAAGGATACAAACTGTCCGGGCTTCGCTGACGATGCGATATCTTCTGCCTTGATCCACATACTGTAGATATCATCTGCAAGCTTATTTTGCTCTGTGATTACGGCTCTTTTCTTAATTGCTACCGACATATTTTTTCTCCTATGAATCGTTAATTTGTATGATCATCATGTACGGAATAAGCTCAGCTTGAAAGCAGAGCTTTCAAGCTCGCGTTGCGCATCATGTACGGAATAAGCTAGGCTTGAAAGCTCTGCTTTCAAGCTCGCGTTGCGCGGGCTATGACCGGAAAGGATCCCCTGAAACATAAATGTTTCGAGGGCTCCTTTCCGGTCATAGCCCTTGCTTATTCCGTACATTATAACCTAATTTTTTACTCTCCACAAGGTATTTCTTAAGCTTGTACCCTCTTTATACTTGAATTATATTTATATTGGTTATTAGCTTTTCTTATTCACTTTGTATTATGGCATTTATCCCATTATAAAGGCTATTAACCCTCTATTATTTTCACATATATCTTACGAATTCTTGGTCCGTCAAATTCCATAAAATAGATTCCCTGCCAGGTCCCCATGAGTAATCGCCCGTCTTCAATTATGATGGTTTGTGAGAACCCCATCATACTAGACTTTATATGTGCAGCTGAATTCCCCTCACTGTGATGGTATCCATCTGATAATGGAATAAGCTTATTTATTACCATTAGGAAGTCTCTTATCACATCCGGGTCAGCATTCTCATTAATTGTTATTCCGGCGGTGGTATGAGGAACATATACAATACAGATCCCATTTTTTATTCCGCTTTCCCTGACCAGATTTTTTACCTCTCTGGTTATATCAATCATTGCAGTATGCTGGCCAGATTTCACACCAAATGTATAAACTTCACCCATTGTTTTCACCCCTTTCCGATCACTCTATCACTATACCTCTAAATACATAAAATGAAAATGATATATCGATATCAAGCAATATGCATTATTGTGATGCTTCTAATACTCTGCTCCTCCCACAATCATATCACATGCGACTGCTATGAAAGACCAAGGATTAAACTTCAAAAGGAATATACTTCTATTATCGATACTTTTTACAATTTTTTCAACAAGAATCGATATAAACTAGCTCAAATTAAGGAAGTTATTCCCCATCGACTCCTTGACACAAATCAGCGGCTATGTTATATTTACCAGCATGGGCTAATATCAAGATGAGACCATATCAGATGTGCAGCTATTAAGTTTATATGCAAATTCTAAAAATTGAGAGGAAATGATTGAAATGGCAAATACGAATCCTATCGTAACAATGGAGCTACAAAATGGTGATATAATCAAAATAGAATTATATCCTGAGATTGCTCCTAATACTGTGAACAATTTTATCTCATTAGTTAAAAAAGGCTTCTATGATGGACTTAAGTTTCACCGCGTAATCCGTGGCTTTATGATTCAGGGTGGCGATCCCGAGGGAACCGGTATGGGTGGTCCAGGCTATTCCATCAAAGGTGAATTTTCATATAACAATTTTTCAAATAATTTGAAGCATACAGCAGGTGTTCTCTCCATGGCAAGATCTCAACGTCCCGATTCTGCCGGCTCCCAGTTCTTCATTATGCACAAGGATTCTCCTCATCTAGATGGCTCCTATGCTGCCTTTGGGAAGGTAATCGAGGGTATGGAGGCTGTGAATAAAATAGCTGAGACAAAGACGGATTATTCCGATGCTCCCTTAGAGACTCAGCTTATGAAGAAGCTTACCGTAGATACCTTCGGTGTAGAGTATCCCGAACCGGAGAAATGTTAATACTATAATATTCAAAAAAGTTAGCTTTGCAAACTTTTTATGAATCGTGTATCAAAAGAGCTTATTAAAAGTCTTCTGCCTTATAAAGCGAAACTTTGATAAGCTCTATTTTATCATATTATTTACGACTCCAAGCCTGTCGTAAATCCTCTCTCATATCAATCACTGCCTGTCTGGAAGCATCTGCATAAGCTTGCTCCCCAAAGTGTTCATATCCTTTCAGCTTATAAGCAGCGATGATTCCCCTTGAGGAATTTACGATAGCTCCAAGACCATCTTTATTAAAATAATGTATCAGGTCCTCCGCCTTACCGCCCTGTGCACCATAACCCGGTACCAGAATATAAGTCTTTGGCATTAATTCACGAAGAATCTTACCCATCTGAGGATAGGTTGCTCCGACCACTGCTCCGACGTAACTATATGAGCTTCCCATATGCTGCTCGCCCCATTCAGCAACCTTCTTTCCCACCAGTTCGTAAAGTGGTCTTTCACCCACTAATTGATCCTGAAAATCACCGCTGGAAGGATTAGAGGTCTTAACCAGTATGAATAACCCCTTCTTCTCCTCTTTACAAACCTCAAGAAAAGGATTTATCGCATCCGCTCCCATATAAGGATTCAAGGTGACAAAATCTTCATCAAACCCACGATAAGCTTTCCCACCTATCATAACCTTACCCAGATGACCGATAGCATAGGCAGAGGAGGTGGAACCGATATCTCCTCGTTTGATATCTCCGATTACTACCAGATCCTTCTCCTTGCAATAATCCACTGTCTTCTTAAAGGCCTTCAGCCCCTCTGTTCCAAACTGCTCATACATGGCAATCTGAGGCTTCACTGCCGGAATAAGATCGTAGGTAGCATCAATAATGCCTTTATTATATTGCCAGATAGCCTCCGCTGCACCCTCCAGATTTTCTCCCTTATCGCTGTATGCCTTCTGTAAAATGTGCTGAGGAATATAATCAAGCATCGGATCGAGTCCGACAACAATCGGAGCACTCAACTTTTCAATCTTTTCTACCAATTTGTTAATCATCTTAACCTCCTATGATATACCTTATTACCGGCTACAAAGGTACAGATAATTCGCCCCTGTACCCTTCGTCCCTCGAAGGGAGTATTCCTGCCCTTCGAAAAGAATGCTTCTTTATCAATATAATACTCAGCCTCAGGATCAACGATTACCAGATCAGCAACCCTTCCTACATCGATACAGCCACGGTCAATACCGAGAACCCTTGCCGGATTTACACTCATCTTCTCAACCACCTGCGATATGGACAGATGACCCTTCTGCACAAGCTCGGTGAATGTCAATGCAAAAGCTGTCTCCAAGCCTACGATACCGAATGGAGCTTCGACGAAGGATTTTGCCTTCTCTTCTATGGAATGAGGTGCGTGATCCGTTGCTATGACATCAATAACTCCCTCCTTCAGAGCTCTCTTAAGCGCTTCCACATCCTCCGGACTGCGTAGCGGGGGATTCATCTTATAATCCGCATCGTCGGACTTGATATCATGATCGGACAGGATAAAATGATGCGGGCAGGCCTCACCGGTAACAGGCAAGCCTTCCCTTTTGGCTGCTTCCAGCATCCTGGCACTATCCTTTGTTGAGATATGACATAGATGAAGCTGTGCACCGGTTTCCTTAGCCATAATGATATCCCTGGCTGTTATAATATCCTCAACCGCATTACTGATTCCCGGCAAACCGAGCTCCATTGCTTTCTTTCCTGCGTTGATGGCCCCGTTTCCTACCAGACTTTTATCTTCACAATGAGCAAAGATTGGTATTCCATAATGAGCTGCCTGACGCATTGCCTCCATATAAAGCGCGGTATCCATTACCGATTTGCCATCCTCGCTCAGAGCCACAGCACCTGCTGCCTTCAGTTCCTTAATGTTGACCAGTTCATTTCCGGCTTGCCCTATGGTTATTGCACCGATTGGAAGGACATTCACGACAGCCTCCCGTTCTACTTTTTCTAATACAAGCTTAATCATGTCTGTACTGTCCGTAGCCGGCTTGGTGTTGGGCATCGGGCAGATAGTAGTAAAACCGCCTGCCGCAGCCGCCATCGCTCCTGTTGCAATCGTTTCCTTATATTCATAGCCCGGTTCTCGCAGATGTACATGAAGATCGATGAAGCCCGGCATCACATACTTGTCCTTCGCATCCAATACTTCGAACTGCTTCTGCTCCTCCTTTGCCAATCGTTCCACAGCTTCTGCTGAAAGATCTGCTTCAATTTGTCGGATCATTTCTCCGTCAATCAGCACATCATACTCGCCTTCTCTGCCGGAGGCAGGATCAATCACATAACCACTCTTAATTAAAGTAAGCATCTCACAACTCCTTTTATACCGGTAATCCTGTCCGTAATTTATAGGAAAAAGTAACTTAGCTCCTGTCACTTATATCTCCGCAGCCTCTACATCATTCAGTACTCTCCGATCGATATAGTTCTCCAGTTCGTCCCTTGTAATCCAATTTCCATCGGTCAGTTCTTCGGACAATACTATATTATCAAGAGTTACTCTGCACAAATAGCTGATACCGATATTGAAAATGTCACCGGTTGTAAAGGTCCAAGTATATAGTATTCTCTCAATTGTTGCAGACAATCCGGTCTGCTCATGGATACATCGAAGCACTGCCTTATCCGGAGCTTCTCCGAAATCGATTGCACCATCAATAAATCCCCACTGATATGGCTCTAACAGACGGTCATCAAACCATCTGCGCACTACCAGAAACCTTCCCTCATGCTGTACGATCCCTTTTACTAAGATTTTATATCTTTCCATACTAATCCTCCATTTTCTGATTATCTGACTTAGGTTTCCCTGCCAGATAATTGATAAATTGCTGAGCTGTGCGCCCGGACATACCTCCGTGGGACAACTCCCATCGATTCGCCTCCATTAGAAGCTCATCCTCGGTGATCCCTAAATTCTCCTGACGCTTTGCAAGCTCAAGTATTATATTTTGAAATTCCTTCTTATTGGGTGATGAGAAATTAATCGTTATGCCGAAACGGGCAACTAAGGACAGCTTCTCCTGCATTGTATCCGAACGGTGTAGCTCCTGTGTTGTCTCCATATCCGATCGGTCATTCCAGGTCTCCCGGATCAGATGCCTCCGATTGGAGGTCGCATAAATCAGCACATTATCCGGCTTCGTCTCAAGTCCTCCCTCGATGACCGCCTTTAAATACTTATATTCAATCTCAAATTCCTCAAAGGATAAATCATCCATATAAATAATGAATTTATAATTACGGTTCTTTACCAGAGCAATCACGGCAGAAAGGTCTTCAAACTGATGCTTATATATCTCAATCATCCGAAGTCCCTCCGGATAATACTCATTCAAAATTGCTTTCACAGAGGTCGATTTACCGGTTCCGCTGTCTCCGAAGAGAAGCGCATTATTCGATTTTCTTCCCTCGATAAATGCCTGGGTATTATCGACAAGCTTCTTCTTCTGGAGCTCATAGCCCACCAGATCAGACAATCGGACCTCCTGAGTATTCGTAATCGGTACGAGTACCGGTGTTCCCCCGTCTTTTCGAATACGAAATGCCTTGTTCAACCCGAACATACCCACTCCATAATCACGGTAATAATCCGTAACATGGAGGAACACCTCATTCTCATCCTTGGCTTCCTCAATCAGCCTACTTAACTGCTGAACCTTCTCACTGACACTTTTATTATATCTGCTGCCGCTTTTCTCTATCGCATGATAATGTGAGATTACTGAGAAGCAGTCTATACCAAGCTCTTTCTCCAGTGGTGAGAAATCATAGTCAAATAAGGACTTAAAGATTTTATAATCATTCTTGGCAAATTGATTCACAGTCCCTTCCTTCGCACCAACCTTCTCACAGGTCATACTAAAAGGATTCTCCGTTGTAATTAAAATAAAGGTAAGGTAATTGTGCCATAGATTGGTGTTAAAGCCATAATCAGTTGCAAGCTGTAACAACTGATGAATCAAATGGTATATTCTGGATATCATATTCTCCTTCTCGAACACGGTTAGACTATGATTGCTAAGACTTAAATCAAATTCCTTAATCAGCTCAGACAGCTGCAGCAGTAAACTATCTTCATCCAGATTCCTGTATATCACTAATTTAGATATCAAACGATACATAACTGACCTCCCCAATTGATGCCGACTTGCTTCAATAATCACTGTTTATAAATCCTCTAGGTCAATCAGATGAATATCCGCTCTGCCTTCGGCAATACTACGAAGCTCATCACTAAATCCCTTCCTTGAGAACAGATAGCAATAATCCGGATTAACCTTTGCTTCCTCTGCTAAGGCCAGCAACCTGCGGTAATCTTGAATTCCGGCTGCTTCTTCTTCCCACAGGCACCGACCGATCAAGGTCTTCTTATCCTCACTCTGGGATAGAATGTCGATTGTACCATTTTTCCCATACCAACGATCCCACCATAAGAAAGCAGCTGGCAGCCGGTTATGCAGATTCATCAGCTTCAAAAACTCGGTACAGACATCCGCAAAATATTCACCCGTATAAACATCCAGAAAAGGAGCTATTCTCTGTTCGAAAACAGCATCGACCTTGCCCAGCATCAGCTCTGAGAGATTCGGAAACACAAAGTGATACCAAAAGCTTAAGAAATTATCCTTAATACGATAAAGTCCCTTCTGCGCATTCTCTCTTCCCTTGTCTCCCAAGGGCACTAATTTCTCTACGATGTCCAGCTGGATCAGATTCTTCAGGTAAACACTGATTTTCGCTCTGGAAAAACCGGTTCTTGCATGTAGGTTATTCAGCTTACGATTTCCCTGTGCCAGATAGTAAAGAATGGTATTATAAACAGCCGGCTCCCGCAGCTCCTGCTTCAACAACTGCCAAGGAGCATGGATTAGCCCGCTGTTTTTATTTAATATTACAGTTTTGATATTTTCCTTCACTGACTGGTCTTCCTGCCAGAGATCAAGATATTCCGGGATTCCCCCCAGAATAGAATTAATATAGATACAGGTCTCAACGGAGGATTTCGGAAACCGGTTTACAAAATCAACAAAGGTAAAGTCCTTCAGCTTCATATATGCTGTTATATAAGGTGTATAATCAGCCAGACTGTTCAGCATCTCATTCTCAACCCAGCGAATGGAGGAGCTGCATAGAACAATCATGATCGGATGTTCCTTATTATTAAGCAGCCGTAGCGCTTCCAGGATGCCTGCTCCGTTCTTGATGATATAGTGGAACTCATCCAAAACGAGGATTGTCTTCTCTTCCCCCACTGTAATCAGCTCGGAAAAGAGTCGATCATAATCCAAAGGAGAGGCCATCTGCTCCTCCTTCTTCAACTGCCGCGTCAAGAGAAGGAGCTGAAGCTGATCTTCACATTCCATTCCCTCATAATAAAAGGCAGCCGTTTTTCCTGATAGAAATTCAGTAATCAGGGATGTCTTTCCCATTCCCTTCCTACCATATAGGATTACCAGATTACTTCCGCCAGAAGCATATTGCTCCTCCAAAAGCTTTAGCTCTGCCGCTCGTTTTACAAACATTCTCCCACCTCTGTCTGTTGTATCATGAACATAAGGTATGTTCTTTTACATTCGCTCCGGTGCTTCAAAACCGAGTAAGTCAATACAGGTCAACAAAATCTCCTGAACCAGAGTAATCAATGCAATCCAGGAAGATTGCTTTTTCTTATCTTCCTCACTGATAATCTTTGTCTCGTGATAAAAGGTATTAAAGGTATTGGCTAAATCATAAATATATGCACAGATACGATGCGGCGCTATCTCCTGATATGCAGCATAGATCATTTCATTAAATTTAGTAATCTCCAGCATTAAAGCCTGCTCACTCGCAGTGGTCGCGGGTAAGATATCGGTTGCTGCATTCTCACCGCATAATTCTTTATATTTTGCTAAAATAGATTTAATCCGAACAATCGTGTAGAGAATATAAGGACCGGTATCTCCTTCAAAGCTCGTAAAACGGTCAACATCAAAGACATAATCCTTGGATATCTGATTAGACAGATCTCCGTATTTGAGAGCGGCAAGACCAACCTGTGCGGCTATCTTTCGTGCCTCCTCTTCTTCCATTCCTCTATTCTCCATGATTTTGCGGTAAACCTCTTCGGTAACACTGTTAATCAGATACTCCAGACGCATTACTCCGCCTTCTCTGGTTTTAAAGGGCTTGCCGTCTTTCCCGTTCATGGTACCAAATCCGATGAAGTCCAGTTCGGTATCTTCCTTCACCAGCTTTGTTTTTCTCGCACAGCGGAACACGATCTCAAAGTTCAAATCCTGACGCTTATCAACCACATAGATGATACGGTCCGGATTGAAAAGCTTCATACGCTCAACGATTGTGGCAAGATCAGTCGTATTATAAAGAGCAGCACCGTCTGATTTTAAGATCATACAGGGAGGCACCTCTTTGGTGTCGGTTTCTTCCTTCACCTCAACGACCAATGCGCCTTCGCTGATTTTTGCATAATTATTCTTTTTGAAGTATTCAATCATCTCAGGAATATAAGGCTGAGCATCACTTTCCTTCTTCCATAGATCAAAGGATACATCCAGATTGTCATATATTGTCTTCAGATCCGTTACCGATACATCAAGAATATGATTCCAAAGTGCGCTGTAACCTCTATGTCCGTTCTGAAGCTGATAGGTAACCGTCTTTGCTTCCTCAAGGAAGTCCGGATTACTCTTGGAAAATGCACTGGCAGCAGGATAAATTTCCTCCAGCTCAGAGATTGTAAAGGGTGCTTCCTTCGGATATTCACCGGTGAAGCTGTCATCAAAGTATACCAGCTCAGGCTGTCTTCTCTTAAGCTCTGCAATGATCAGTCCCATCTGTGTACCCCAGTCACCAAGATGGGCATCCCCGATTACCGTATTTCCGACATATCGAAACAGTCTCTTGATGCTCTCCCCAATGACAGCGGAACGCATGTGTCCGACATGCAGAGGCTTCGCAATGTTCGGTCCGCCAAAGTCAATGACAACTGTCTTGGGCTCCTTCACTGCTTCCACTCCAAAATGCTCTTCCCCCTTCATCCGGTTCAAATACCCGGCCAGGAATTCATCACTCAATGTTATATTGATAAATCCCGGCATAATCGCCGAAATTTCTTTGATTTTCTCACTTGATTTTAAGGCTTCCGTAATTTCCTGTGCTATCTTGATCGGGGCAGTTTTATATTGCTTCGCTGCAGCCAATGCTCCATTGCATTGGTACTGGCATAAATCCGGACGGTTCGAAAGAGTTACTACACCAAACTTCTCTTCATACCCCTTCTGAGCAAAGGCTTCCTTCACTTCCATGCTTATCAAATCTATGATTGTCTTCATAATTATACACGCCTTTCCTTCACTATTCATCTTAACTCTTTCATTACTTTATCATAGATATTCTGGATTGTCATCATGTTAGATTAAAATTTACTCAATTAATCCATTTTATCGAGCAAAACACTCCTATATATAGACATAAAAACCACAAGTATTCATTCCATGTTTTCCTTTTAATAAATATTTACATAAATTAAATTTTTCACTGTTTTTTTTACAAAATATGTTGTATATTGATTTTAATAACATTCTTATATGAGAATTCCAGCTATAGTGTAATGGGGTTACATAGGACGGATTTTCTCTACATATGAATGCTCGGAGCTTATCTTGGATTATGAAAGGGGAAATATCATGTTCGGGCTTTATTTTGGTCATTACTTGGTGGATAAGAATAAGATATCTCAATCACAATTAGACAACCTAATGCAACAGCATCACGAAACAAGAGCTAAACTCGGGCTGATCGCGATATCAGAAAAAATACTTACCATAAAACAGTCGGAGGAAATTAATGAAATTCAGAAAAGAGTGGACCGACGTTTTGGTGATATAGCAATTGAAAAGGGCTATCTGCTTCAGGAGGAAGTGGCCTATCTTCTCAACCTCCAGGGGAATTCCTACCTGAGATTCCTCCAACTGTTTACCGAACAAGACATTTTTACAATTAGTGAAATTGAAGCTCTTCTTGATGAATTTAAAAGAGAAAATCAATATACGGACTTAGAGCTTGACGCGTTGAAATCAGGAGATATTGATCGTATTATTCCCGTCTTTGTTGATATGGATGCACCTTATTCCGGTGAATGTATTAGCTTAGTAATCCGTAATATAATACGCTTTATCGACAGTGATGTAGTTCTTAAGAGGTCATATAAGGTAAGGAATTACTCCTTTGCCTCACTTGCCTCTCAGCAAATGAATGGTGACCACAATATCTTTGTCGGCTTTGCCGGAAATGAAAAATCATTGCTCCATATTGCAAGCACCTTCGCGAAGGAGCAATTCAGGGCGATGGATGAGGATGCTTATGATTCAGTATGTGAATTTATTAATTGTATTAACGGATTATTCGTATCAAAGCTGAGTTACGAGAATATTAATATTGATATGACTCCTCCCTCCTATTATTCAAACCAGATACTTACTTCTGAGGGAGATATTTATATAGTTCCGATACTTATCAATGGAGAGCAGACCGATATTGTAGTTGTTGTTAACGATCCGGTATTGATTAATTAGGAGGGGTGCTATTATGGCAAAAATTCTTATTGTGGATGATTCCAAAACATCAAGAAAAATCCTAAGAGCAATTTTAGAAGAAAACGGACATAAGATTATTGCAGAAGCCGTTAATGGAGAGGACGGGTTGGAAAAATTCAAGGAGTTTAAGCCCGATTTGATCACCATGGATATTACCATGCCGGTTATGGATGGAATAGAGTCTTTAAAAAGGATTCAAGAGCATGACCAAACTGCTAAGGTTATCATGGTTACTGCTGCCGGACAAAAAACTATGATGGTAGAGGCAATTAAATACGGTGCTTCTGAATTCCTTACGAAGCCTTATGAAGCAGTGCAGATTATTGATGTCATTCATAAAGTATTGACTTAAGACCGGAAGAAGCACGCTATGTAAGCGGAATAAAGTGTCAGCTTGCTGACACTTTCGCGCCCGAGCGGATTGCATAGCAATATATTCCTTGCCGCGAGGTGCGCATCCTTAGCGGAGCGTTTTAATCGTATAAGATGCAATTTTCTATACGATTAAAAAACAGGTTACATCAAGAAGTATTCGCTTCCGAAAGTAACCTGTCCTCTGGCTATCAACCTGATGGCATACTCTGTTTATGCCTGAAGCGGCATAATAATTGCTGCAATAATATATGCAAGTAGGCCAGCACCTCCTGCTAAGGAGAATACAACCCATAATAATCTTACTATCGTTGGGTCTATATTGATATACTCTGCCACTCCTCCGCACACACCACAAATCATTTTATTCGTATTAGAACGATATAATCTTTTCTGATCCATAATAAAACCTCCTTCCTTGTCTTAATCATACCTTTTTTCTAGTAAAAATCAATAGAAATATTTCCAATTTCACACTTTAACGATAAGCTATTCTCAGTTCCATCATTATTAATAACTCGATTCGAAATGTTGTGGTAACTATTATTATCGATATCGATATTTCCTATACTAGCGCTGATATCATAGGTATAGTCCTCTTCCTTACCATCAAGATCCAATTCTACATTACCGATGTTGCAGATAACGTCACTGTCTCCGAATACATTCCCTTCAATCGTCACATAACCGACACCGCAATCAACCGAGATATTTTGAATGGATACGTTATTCAGGCTCATCTCACCTGCACCGATGATATAGTCAGATTCTTCGGTAATTTCCAGCTCTTTGACCACCAAACGTCCTGCCGACATATTAAAGCTTCCGGTTGCCGCATGTATTTTCTCTACTTCAACATCACCGGCTTTGATTTCCAAGGAGATATCCTCTGCCACGAAATCCGGCGGTAAAGTTATTGTAATTCTTGGAGTCAGATCCCTATCCCAACGTATGAAGTCACCTATTGAAAAATTTAATCCAAAGAAATCTACAAAGCTTCTTCCATCGGTAATCTGTTTAATCACCCAGGTTCCGTCTGCATCCACATAGGACTTAAGTCCGTTCTCCGGCAATCGCTTGGCATCAATGGAGAAGGTATCGCCTTCTACAAGCTTAACCTCGCCGTATTCAATATCCATATCAATACTGGTCACATCAGAAAAGCTCTCTTCATAAGAAAAGGTGGGCAGCTCCTCAAAGGAGGCTCCTGAAGCAATCGCAATCACTAATAATGCAACTCCGATACCGATAGCAATTAATGCAATTCCTAACCAAACCTTAGTAAATGTCTTCATTATGCCATCACACTCCTATTCTTAAAGGGCATTCTGCATAGATTAACAATTCCTCTGATCAATGCCGGTAATACTGCCTTGCAGAGTGCTGCACAAGCCAAGGTAAGCAGCATCCCAATACCAAATACCAGTAACCCTCCGCCAATGAAAGCCATGCCAAGCAACGGAGCACTTAATTGAATGACACCTGCGACGAATAATGCAATACCGGCACAGATTAATGCAATCCCGGCTGCGCCAAACCCAAAGATAAGTCCGAAGATTGTGGCAAATACACCAATAATGATACCAATAATCGGTAAGGTGATAGGAAGCCCCACCGTAAAAGCTAATATTAGAATAAGGATACCAAAACCGGTATTGGAATTATTATTCTGTGTATTATTTTGATTCTTATAACCTGTATAATTGGCTCCCTGCTGCTTCGACTGAGAATAATTCGCTCCTGCCGACTGCTCCGACCTCTCTGCGTCATCATTAATCGCCTTAGCTGCACCAACAATCTCAAATTGTTCCTCTTTTACAATTGTATCCTTATAACCAGTCTCTGTGAAATATCCCCTGTTATCACGTTCTGCTATATTTGAGATAAGATCTGCTTTTATTATGTCAGCCACCTGCTTCGGTGAGCCTAATTCCGCAATGATTTCCTGCTCATGATCTTCCCCTGCATCTTCGAAATAACCATTATAATATTTGAGAGCCTCTTCTCTCTCATCTAAAGGGATATCCAACAATAAGCTTTCGAGTTCGTTCATGAATTCTAGCTTTGTCATCTATTTCACTCCTTCAAAAATAATATTTATTTTCTTATAATAAGACTCCCACTCGTCTTTATATAACTTAA
>JAEZKL010000012.1 GCA_023415475.1 Bacillota bacterium
GGGCAGTAGGATTTGAACCCACGACCTGCGGTTTTGGAGACCGTTATTCTACCAGCTGAACTATACCCCTATTTATGTTGCTTATTTATAGTACTATGAATTGTCTTAATTGTCAAGATAATATTAATATTTTTATCCCTGCTTTTCATCGTTAGTTTCAACGCTTTATCATAATTATTATAGTATATATTGTAGATTTTGTGCTTATCCGGTGCTAGAAAAATTCAGCTCCACCCTGCCAAAAGTCAAACGACAGGGTGGAACAACTTCATTACCTTTACTTATCGTGTCACTTTTGCGACTTATTCGGATATGTGTACCTTACTGAAGTGAACCATAGAATTCATTAAAATCCTCTTGATTCACCTGGAAGAAGCCAATCTCGTCTACATATACATACCCGTCCTTCAGCAGTCTAATCGGTGTAATCAAATTATCCACTGTCTTCAGATATAAGAACTTCTGCCCATCCGCTGATGTCTCATCAATGAGGGTGTCAATGGATCTCTCAACCGGCGTTGAGGAATAGAGTGCTTTGATAAAGTTGTTCAATGCCTTATCCGATTGTTGCTCTGTCTTCTGTGTTCCACCGTTGTTCCAGCTGTCTAGGGTTTCCCACTGGTAGGAGACAACGTTGCCCTTCAGCTTAAGAAGATCAAAGTAGTCATCACCGCTATCCATGGTTAATCCTCCAAAGCTGTCATAGATTTCACAACCAAAGCCGCCCTCATAGGGAGTATAAACCATTAAGCGATACTTGCTGTCATAGCCTTTTACCGTATATACTTCAGCTTCTCCGATATTGGAGGCGAAGTCAGCAACATATGCCTCATCACCACTCCACTCATCGATTCCACCTGTTGTAGTACCTAGATAGTCACCGCGAAGGTTAAGCATGTCTTCTTCCTTTACGGTATACCCGTCATCTGATGCAATGGCTGTACTATACCTGATATAGATTCTATTCTGATATACGAATAAAGGACGCATCCTTGCCTTGACTTCACCGTTTGCGGTAGGCAGCTTCACCTCAGCGATGGTGATGCTCGGACGTGAAGGCCTTATACCACCATGGTTTACCGTATATACTCCGGCTGTTATGATGACTGCTACACTTGCAAGAGCAAAGGCTGCTCTTATAACATATTTTGTCGCCGATTTTTTAACAGGGAGCGCCGCCTTCATCTTTCTCGCCGTCTCATAGTGAAAATTCTCTGAAATCTTTATCTGATCGATTGCGTCTTTATATTTCTCTCTACTCATGGCTCAAATCCTCCGTCTAATTTTGTTTTTAACAGTTTCCTGCCTCTAGATAACCAGGTTCCTATCGTCCCGGGACTTTTCCTTAATATCTTACCTATTTCCAGCATCGAATAATTCTCATAATAAAACAAATGTATTACACTGCGATACTTTGCCGGCAAGCTTAATACAGCAGCTAACACTTCGCTTTCTTCCTCCGGCAGATAACTGATCTCCTCGTCCAAAGGAATGCTCTTACGATACCAGGCAGATTTCAGGCGGTTCTTACATTGATTGATCGTAACTCTGATAAGCCATGCCTTTTCATGCTCTTCGTTATCAAAGCCTTCTCCTCTTCTCATTAAGCTGATATATACCTCTTGAACGATGTCTTCCGCATCCGCGATATTTTTCATATAAGTGAAAGCTATCTTTATTAAGGTCTTAGCATATTTATCTAAAATAGAATGGATATACTCATCGGTACCAAATGAATAATTCAAGTGTTTCATCTCCTTTCACTTATAATACAATTCAAATCAGTGATATTTTTCATCTGATGATAAAAATATGAAAAAAATACGTTTTAATCCTATTTATTACATTTATTTATTTTTCGTCTTTTATGTATCTATGCCACTATTCTATCCTAAGGTACAGGATAAAATCAATTGGACAGTATGACTGAATCACCTGAATATTTGGCAAGTCGGATACGATATCAAAGTATTGAGTAATGAATTTCTCGATTCAAAGTTAATCAAAATACATACAAGCTGAATCGACAAATTAATTCACTTATCATGAATAAAGGACGCTTGAACATCCTGCCGTTATTATATGGCTGAAATGTTCAAGCGTCCTTTTATGTATTTAGAAATATAATTCATAATGAGTAATGGAAGATACCTAATCTAGAATTCCGCAAAGAGGAGCTCCTCACAAGCAGCACAAGAATCGATATGATCAATCACCCTGCAGACCTGAGTCTTCATGTCATCTCCGATTTTCTGTTGACTGGCAACCTCATTGTCAAGAATATGAGCTGTCTCATTTGCACATACAGAATAATCCACTATGCGGTCAAACATCACCAGAATCTCTTGGAGTAAGGATGCCACCAGCTTGATTTCCTCTTCTTTTGCATCTGTCATTCCAATCAGAAAATGCTCCTGAAGCCGTTCTGCTATTTTCGTTCCTTCCTTTGATAGATTCAATACCATATCGCTCATATTCATGGTATCAAAGGCATTTTTCTCAAGTATTGCTTGTGATTGTTCCCACTTCTCAATTAATTTTGTCACATCAAATATGCTTTCCTGTGCTGTCGCAAGATGAACTAATCTTTGATTGGCTATATCCTTCAATCGTAACCCCCACTATGAATGTATGATTCAAAGACAATTACTAAGCTAACAGCGTAAGCAGACTATTTTATTTAAGCAATATCCCTAATACCTCTTGAATTGTTCTGACTCCGATCAGCTTAATTCCATTCCCCTTGATGTGTTCCTTGTTGGCCTGTGGCAGAATACATAGCTCAAAGCCCATCTTTGCTGCTTCTGCTACTCTCTGCTCAGCCATATTGACAGCTCGTATCTCACCGGTCAGACCGACCTCACCAAATAGTACTGTTTTGTTATCCAGAGCTTTATTCTTATAGCTTGATAAAATCGCAGTGATTACTGCAAGATCAAGTGCCGGCTCCGTTATTCTCATTCCTCCTGCCACATTAATATAAGCATCGCAATCGGATAGCCCTATTCCGGCTCTTTTCTCCAGTACTGCCATCAACAGATTCACTCGGTTATAATCGGTTCCGGCTGCTGTTCTTCTTGGCATATTGAAATTCGTCCTGCAAACCAGGGCTTGTACCTCAACCAGTATCGGCCTTGTGCCTTCGATAGAGGCTGCAACCAGCGACCCCGGTTCTCCCTCCGGTCTTCCCTTCAGCATGAACTCCGACGGATTCTTAACCTCCGCCAGACCGGAGCCCTGCATCTCAAATACTCCGATCTCATTGGTTGAACCAAAACGGTTCTTGACAGCTCGCAGCACACGATAAGAGGCATAATTATCGCCTTCAAAATACAATACCGTATCCACCATATGCTCCAATACTCTAGGCCCCGCAACTACACCTTCCTTGGTTACATGTCCTATGATAAATACCGTAACTCCGGAAATCTTAGCAATACGCATTAAGGTTGCTGTCGCTTCCCGCACCTGACTTACACTGCCCGGTGCAGCAGCCACATCCTCCTTGAACATCGTCTGAATGGAATCGATAATCACAATGTCAGGATGATATTTATCTATTGCTTCCTCTACCAATTCCAAATCTGTTTCACATAAGAGGAGAAGCTCACCGCCAAAAACGCCGAGCCTCTCCGCTCTCATCTTAATTTGGCTCAGGGATTCCTCCCCGGAGATATATAACACTTTTTTTGATTTTACTACAAGCTCTCGGCACATCTGAAGCAGTAAGGTTGACTTACCGATTCCGGGATCACCGCCTACAAGCACCAGGCTTCCTTGGACAATTCCTCCTCCAAGGACACGGTCAAGCTCCTCGATTCCGGAGCATAATCTCATCTGCTCCTCGGTCTTGACATCGGATATCAGCATCGGCTCCCTTGCATTCTTTATGCCACTGGCGGGTTTACTGCTTTTCTTTACAACCGGTTCGTCTACAAAGGTATCCCAACTTTTGCAGGCCGGACATTGCCCCAACCATTTTGCTGATTCGAAGCCACACTCTTTACAGAAAAACACGGTTTTATTCTTAGCCATTTTACAGTTTAACCACCCTTATGAAATCCTTGCCATCTTCGTTCAGTTCTAAACTTAGTGCTAATTTACCTCCTAAGTTAGTCTTCATCTTGCCAAGGTTTTGATTATTCTTATAAATCTCATATTCCTTTTCAGCCTCAAGCTCCAATGTAATCTGTGCTGTCTCTTTACCACAAACCTCAAAGCTGATCTGATTATCCTTTATATCCATATGAAATACGGCAGTACCGGGTACAGATTCGTAGACAAACATTCCATTCTTCTCAAGCTTGGTTATCTCATAAAATGTCTTAACCTTATAGATATCCCCCTGATGCTCGAAATCGGAAGCCTTTGATTTTACTTGTAATTCGTAATTACCAAAGCTTATTGTCCCATCACTTTCCTTGCGCATTAACTCTTCAACAACTGCCATTATATGACCCTCCTAA
>JAEZKL010000040.1 GCA_023415475.1 Bacillota bacterium
AGAACATCTGGGGCTCAGTTACGATAAATGAGCGTGGACAGGTGGTTATACCAAAGGCCGCCCGCGAGCAATTCAACCTGGTTCCGGGGCAGAGATTGATACTCTTAAGCGAGGATGGCGAAGGCTACGCCCTGGTTCCGGCGGAGATATTTGAAAAGAAGATGGAAGAGATGACAAAGTTCGCTTCTGCTAAACTATAGAAGTTATCAATTAGAATATTCTTAATTAAGCTGTTGTGCGATTAAATTCCAGTTTGCTGGGTTAAGCAAAAGCTCATGAAAGTGAAAATTTCTACAAAGCAACTAATCAATTATATTTTTATATTAATAACTCAAAGTTTCAGTTAAGTCATCTAATGCTGATACTATCACTACATCTGAGTTAGGTGATGAATTACTTTTCATGAAAATAAAGTACATTTTTAAACAAATTTCTAAAATATTTTTTCAGTTATTATATTTATTTATTTATTTTCCCTCAGCTTAACAACATTAGCGGCACTACGGCGGCGGCTGTCTTCAATCGCTGCGTAGTGCTTCTTTGTGGTATTAACGTCCTTGTGGCCAAGTACATCGGCAACGAGATAGATATCACCGGTCTCGCGATATAAGCTGGTACCGTAGGTGCTACGGAGCTTGTGGGGGGTGATCTTCTTAAGCTTTGTGACAGTGGAGGCGTATTTCTTCACGAGGTTTTCAACAGAACGTACATTGATACGCTTTTGCTGAAGGGAGAGAAAGAGGGCATTGGAATGACCTTCGCAGGGAACAATCTGCTTGCGTTCCTCCAGATAAGCCAGGATTGCTTCTCTGACTTCCTCACCAAAATATACAATTACCTCATAACCACCTTTTCTGCGGATTTTAATTCCGTTGTTCTCGAAATCTACATCATTGATATCCAGGCCGACACATTCGGAGACACGAATGCCTGTCCCAAGCAGGAGTGTCATCATTGCCAAATCGCGTAATTTCGTCTTCTCATGATATTTCTGTTGTGATTTGGTCATGTTATTGGCGGTTTCCACCTCATCCAAAAGCTTTGCTACCTCATCGATCTCAAGACGGATGATTTCCTTATCATGAAGCTTAGGTACACTAATCAGGGAAGCCGGGTTTGTCGTAATCATTTCTTTCTTAAAATAATAATTATAGAAGCTGCGAAGAGATACCAGCTTGCGCTTTTTCCCCTTCTCGGCATTCAGATGTTCCTTCTCGTCGGACGATTTATAATAGGTAAGGTAATCCAGATATTCTTCAATGTCGATTGACTTGATCTGATCCAAAAGCTCAACACGGAATTCCGTGATCGGTGTATTCTTCAGAGAGGCGTTGGAATGCTTAAGCCACTCGAAGAAGACCCCCAGATCATAAGCATAGGCGATTCTCGTACGGGAAGAGGTAGTTGGTTCGATTCCGCGAAAGAAATATTTGCAGAAGTGTGGCAGCTTTTCCTCCAGCATACGTAGCTTCACAGTATTGTCTATATTCACTTGATCATGATAATTACGTTCTACCATCATTAACCTCACAATTCTGTCTTGTTATTACTATAATCTTGTTATTATTATAATAAAGAAGATTTTCGGATTATTCTCTTATCTCTCCGGGCTTTGCCCAGCCCTCTATACCACTGGTCTGTACCGCATGGAATAAGCGTTCTCTGAGTCCGGGACTTTCCGTCCCTAAGGACTTGATTAATTGCTTTACATATTCTCTCTTGGTGTAACCATCCACCGGACAAGGGTTCTTCACCACCGGTAGATGGAAGGCATTACGAAAGCCCTTGATATCCGGTTCCTCCACATAGATCATCGGTCGTATTAAGGTGATATCGGAACGGTCCAGATATGTGACGGGAGAGAAGCAGTGAATACGGCCTTCATAGATTAAGGACATCATCATCGTCTCAATGACATCATCGTAATGGTGCGCATAAGCCTCTTTATTGCATCCCAGCTCTTTCGCCTTGGTATTGAAGGCTCCTTTTCTCATCTTCGCACAGAGAGAACAGGGATTACTTTCCTTGCGGTGTTCGAAGACGATATCCGCTATCTCGGATTCTACAATAGTATAATTGATGTCCAGCTCCTTACACAAATCAGCAACGGCTGAAAAATCTAATTCCTTAAAGCCCATATGGACCGTTATGGCTTCAATCTCAAACTTTTTTGGATAAAAACGACGGATTCCCGAGAGTGCATAGAGGAGGGTCAGGCTGTCCTTGCCGCCGGACACACCAATTGCTATTTTGTCACCGTCCTCAATCATTCTGTAATCGTCCAGAGCTTTTCTCGTATAACTAAGCAATTGTTGCAGCTTCATATCTTCATACCTTTCATGCTAAACATTCATGCCATCATAACCATAAATCCGTAGATTTGGGTGACGTCACACTGTTCTAGTCTTTGACATTATATCACATATTTTCCGGAATGAAAACCTTCTCCACCTTCTTTGTCTAAAAATGACCATAATCACCGATATATGGATATGGTATTACAGTACGCATGCCATTAAGTGAAAGAGTGCATTAATAATTTGTAAGAAACCGTAAATAGTGAATTCTATCGATGTGGAATGTAAATTAACAATTATGTAATAAAGAATGATAATTACTCATTCGAAAGACGACTGCTGTAGAGGGTTGTCGATTTGCTCGGAAAAATATTACTACATAGGTAGAATTATGCAGATAGGCACTTTGATGATGCAATTCTAATGGTTTTTTAGAAGAAATTTGGTAGAGCAGGTACAAAAAACAATAAAAATGTGATAAATTTGGAAGTTGACACAGTTTTAACACTATTTAATACTATCGTAATATCTATAATTACAGAAGATAAAATCGGAACATGTAAGAAATGAAGAATTCTTCTTACATTTACCGACAAATCGAGTAGATTATGACAGGAGGTTGAAAGTACACAGCATGCATCAAGAATTACAAACGATATTTAACATTACGAATGATAATAAGGTACGTAGCCGTCATCTGGGATTAAGGCTAGGCTTTTTTTTGGTAGTAGCCTTCCTGACATTGGGCATTTTTCAAAGCTCTGCATTGGCGGCATCCGGACTACGAATATACAATTATGCTACAAAGAAGGAAAGTACCTATACGGATAAGCAGATAAAGGTTACTTTGAATGGGGACACCGTAACAAAGGCTCAGACACCGGGTATTCTGGTCAATGGAATTGCAATGGTTCCTTACAATGATGTTTTTGAGAAATCAGAGATCGCTGCAGAATGTAATTATGATAAGGCAGAAGGAACAATTTCCATATCTAAATACGGTAAGACACTTCAGATGACGATAGGAAGTAAGAAGGCCAGATTAAACGGTCAGACTGTTACCCTGCCTGTCGCACCGATGAAAATTAAATTTGTGAAGGAAGGCTTGGTTAAGGTATTGGTTCCTTCCAGATTTGTATCGGAAACCTTAGGCCTGAAATACACCTGGATCAGCAATAAGAGCACGGTAGCGATAGAGAAGACATCCTTAATGCTTTCCTATAACGATGGTAAGAAGTTCGAATATACCGGAGCTCAGGGAAAGGTAAATGTCAATGGTAAGGATATTAATCTTGGCAATATGCCCAGCATTATAACCAATAATACGGCTATGCTACGTGCCAAGGGAGTATTCGCGAGTTCGGCAATTGGAGCTACCTACACCTATAATAATGCCGAAAAGACCGTTACCCTGACCAAAGGAAATACTGTTCTGGTTATGACTGTCGGCAGTAATACTGCATATCTGAACGGTAATGCAACGAAGATGGATACCGCTCCGATGATTATTACCAATCATAATGTCGGGACCTCTTATGTTATGGTTCCCGGAGGCTTTACCGCTTCCTGCTTAGGCTATGATTATAAATGGAATAATACGACAAGAACCTCAATGATTACTTCGCATAAGGAGGTAACTACCCCGGGTAATTCCGGTGGCTCTAATTCTTCCCCTGAATTGGGAGACAGCGGTGTCGTTATAGAGACAGGAACTATCTTAAGTCAATGGATGAGTGATTCGTCACTTTTTGCTATCAGTACAGAGCTGCATGAGCTTAATGCAGAGACTACAGGGGTTAATCCAGCAGTACTTACATCGGTAACCAGAGATTACAGTACAATGAAACAGAATTCTGAGACCTTTATGATTGCTGCCAATAGCAGCATGGGAAAGGTAACCTCTTCGAAATCGGATAAGCAGATATCGATACAGGTTGCAAACCTATCCACCACAGATATGACATATCAGATGTATGGTATTTACAGTAACTATGTAAACACCATCGGGACCTATGCAAGTCAAGAAGGACAGACAACAATTATATTGGATCTGCTTTCCTCAGAGTGTACTTACGATTTGTCTTTATCTCAGGACAAGCAGATACTCTATGTAACGGTATATTATAATACACTGATTTCAGCAGTGATCGGAACCAATAATGCAGGAGACTATATAACCTTAACCGGTATCAAGCCACTGAAGGTTACGATGAATCATTCAACCGGATTTCTGAATATTGATTTACCTAATACCACCAATGGTCTTGGGGATATCTATGCGAACCTTACCGGCTCCAAATACATTAATTTATTTTATTCGGTTGGCTCGGCAGATAAGACTCAGCTGGTTATCGGTGCAAATATGGGTTATGAATATTACATATCGGAAGTGGATAATAAATATTCCATCCTATTCCTAACACCCGGAGCCGTTCAGCAGCCCTCCACGGATCCTCAGACACAACCGGGACCCACGGGGCAGTTTGATCCGAATGAGAGTGAAATAATTATTCCTAAGCCTGATGGATTAACTGCTTCAATGATTTCCGATGAAGACGATTACTTTAATCGTAGCTTTATTCTTCGCTTAAGCGGTGATTATACCGGGGTCATTAGCAACTCTAACATCATAAATACAAGCAGCAAAGTGGAAAGTATTAATGTGACTCTGAGCAGCAGCAATGTGACGGAGATCCGGTTTAAAACTTCTAAGCTGCAGGGTTATGAATATACGATGGATGATAAGAATATCTACATCAATATCGGTAATCCAAAGGAAATATATCCGAATATTGTTGTATTGGATCCGGGACATGGCGGCGGAGCGAATGGTGCTCAGTATTACGGAACGAATGAAAAGGATCTGAACCTCAAGATACTATATACTCTTGGTAAGAAATACTTCAATCAGGATACCTCGAAGCTTAAGGTCTATTTCACAAGAATTAGTGATGTGGACATGACCCTCAGTAACCGTGCAGCCTTTGCCAGTCAATACGGAGCGGATTTGTTTGTCAGCTTACATATGAATGCAAATCTTAACAGAACCGTTTATGGTACGGAGGTATATTATTCGACTAGTAATAATAGTCCGAACGGTGCCGGTCTTACAAGCAAAACCCTGGCTAATATATTCTGTGATAAGATATCAAGTAATCTAGGTACGAAGAATCGCGGCTCAAGATCAGAAAAATATACGGTCGTACATAAGAATACGGTGCCGGCAGTTTTAATCGAGCTGGGCTTTATGTCAACGGAGAGCGATTTCGCTAAGCTGTCAGATCCAACGTTTCAGGATAAGGCTGCGAAGACTATCTATGAGACATTATTGGAGGTCTTCCGTACGTATCCCACAGGAAGATAAAAGAAGAGAATAGAAGAACAATAAACTAATAGGAAGCCTGTCAAAGCCTTTCGTCAAAATGGCTTTGATAGGCTTTTCTACAAAACGAAGGAGCTGATTAGCATGATAAAATATAGAAACCGATCCATTTCGAAGCAATTTCTTTGTTTCTTGCTTACCATCGTTCTGCTGATATTGATACCGACTGCAAGGGTGAATGCACAGGAGATAAAAAAGGACGGCGAATTCCAAGCAGTATGGATCTCTTATCTGGAGTTTCTGGATCGTTTAAAGGACCCGAAGACCGGAGTTGCCGGCTATACCGAGGAGCGCTTTCATCAGGTGGTAGATGAGATGTTTGACAATGTAGCAGCGATGAAAATGAATGCAGTCGTAGTACATGTTCGTCCCTTCGGTGACGCAATGTATCCGTCAAAATACTTTCCCTGGTCAAAATACATCTCGGGAACGCAAGGTAAGAATCCGGGCTTCGATCCGCTAGAGTACATGGTATCGGCAGCACACAAACGGGGTTTACAGTTCCACGCATGGGTCAATCCCTATCGTATTACCAGCGATACGACAGATGTAAATAAATTATCGAAGGATAATATAGCGAGAAAATGGCTTACAAATAATTCGAAAAAGGATGATCGTAGGGTGTTATCCTTCGGCGGAGCACTGTATTATAATCCCTCTGACAACTGGGTTCAGGCTCATATTCGCTACGGAATACAGGAGATTGTTGAGAATTATGATGTGGACGGAATCCATTTTGATGATTATTTCTATCCGACTCTCGGTTCAAATTACAAGAAAAATTTTGATTATAAGGAATATGAGGAATATAGCAGCTGGAGTAAGGAGAATGGAGTGAAAGTAAAATCCATTGCTGATTGGCGAAGAGATAATGTTAACCGCCTGGTAAAGTATATATATTCGGATATTAAGGAAATCAACGAAGAGGTCGATTTTGGTATCAGCCCGGGAGGTTTTCTGGATTATCTGTTGTTAAATGACCAATATTATACGGATATCAAGACCTGGCTCAGTAAACCCGGCTATATCGATTATATTTGCCCCCAATTATACTGGTCCTTTGAGAATAAAGATTTTCCCTATGATAAAACCCTTGATCGGTGGTTGGAGCTAAGGACAAATAAGGATGTGAAGCTGTATGTAGGAATCGCAGCTTATCGCGCCGGATCTTCCTTGGAAAGTGCTTGGAAGGATCCGGATATCCTGAAGGATATGATTGAATATGGAAGAGATACCGGATTGGTTGACGGATATCTCTATTTTCGCTACGACTTCTTCTATAGTAAAGCAACCAAGCAAGCGGTTGAAAAGCTCCTTGATATAATAAACTGATCTTAGATGAAGGCTGTTTCATAACATATTCATTAGCACTATAAAGTCATATTATAGCGAAAATACTCAAATATTACATAAATATTACATGTGTTACACAATTATTATAATCTTATTGATTTCCCTGAGAAAATTTGCTAAAATTGGTCTAATACAACTACCCACGAAGCAATTGAAAGAACGGGGATAACGATGAAAATCAAAAAAATAAAAGTGATAATCTTCATATACATGATAACCATGGCAATCGGATTGGCTATCCTAGTCTACAATCCGGCCGGCTATCCGCTTCAGATACAGGATGCTTCGACTACAGCTGCGAATCTGAAGAGGAGCAGCTTAATAGCGAAGGAGGGTGAGATGGTAGAGGCATCCATCAGTCTTATGAGCATGGATTCTGCTGCTATTCCAAGTACAACGCCGATTCCAACGCTGATCCCAACTCCGACTCCTTTGCCGATTTACCCGCTGGAGGAGAAGGGATATCCCACTGAGCTCGTTGATCTGGCTGAAACCTATTATGAGGCTAAGAGTAATTGTGATATCGACACCTTGAAGAGCATCTCCTCCAACCCGGAAAATGTGATTACAAAGGAGCAATTACTTAAGCTGGTCGAAGGAATTGATGAATATAAGAATATTAAATGTTATGTTAAGAAATCTTATGAAGAGGGTGCTTACATCGTCTTTGTATATTATGATATTAAGTTCATAGGTCTGAAAACCTTAGCTCCTTCCTTGTCAAAGCTCTACTTTATAACCGATGGAGAGGGGAAGCTGAAGATCTTTGATGGTGAGATTACTGAGGATTTGCGCGACTATATTACTGCCAGAAGTGAGGACGAAGATGTGGTTGCATTAAGAAAGCATACCGATCAATTGGCAGAGGAAGCAAAAGAAAAGGATAAGGAATTGAAGGCATTCTGGGAGATACTGGACAAATACTAAACGAATTGGGGACTAATCTATGTGGATTCTTTTTGCATTTGGTTCTGCTTTATTTGCCGGAATGACAGCCATCTTATCCAAAATCGGTATCAAGAATACGGATTCGAATGTTGCTACAGCGATTAGAACCGTGGTGGTATTAATCTTTTCCTGGCTCATGGTCTTTATCGTGGGTTCACAGGGTACCATAGATGAGATCAGTGGGAAGACACTGCTTTTTCTGATTCTGTCCGGCTTTGCAACGGGAGCTTCCTGGTTATGTTATTTTAAAGCACTGCAGCTTGGCGATGTGAATAAGGTGACACCGATTGACAAATCCAGCACGATCCTGACCATGATATTGGCGATTCTGTTTCTTGGTGAGAGCATAACAATTGTGAAGATGGCTGCAATTATATTAATCGGTGCAGGAACCCTCCTGATGATACAAAAGAAAAAGGATGGCCTGATTCCGGAGGTACGTAACAGCCGATGGATACTATATGCCGCATTTTCTGCAATCTTCGCCAGCCTAACCTCGATCCTTGGCAAGATCGGGATAGAGGGAGTAGAGTCTAATCTCGGAACTGCAATCCGTACCATAGTCGTATTGATCATGGCCTGGGTAATCGTGTTCATTACAGGGAAGAAGCATATGATTAAGAGGATTGATCGTAAAAGCTGGATTTTCCTGATCTTATCCGGTTTTGCAACCGGAGGCTCCTGGCTCTGCTATTACAGAGCACTTCAGGATGGTCTTGCCAGTGTTGTAGTTCCGATTGATAAATTAAGCATACTTGTAACGATAATTTTCTCCTATGTATACCTTAAGGAGACCTTGACTAGAAAAGCCTTACTCGGGTTAATTCTGATTGTAGGAGGAACCTTATCCTTATTGATAAAATAGGAAGATTATGTGAATAACGTATAGCGATTACTCCATGAACACAGAAGCGTTTCATGGAGTTTTTTATGTAATAGTCCGATTTTCTGCATATTAGAATTGGATTAACAAGGCAAATAATGGTAGATGTTTGATAAGGGATGGGATATAATAGCTTCAGAATTATATGATAGTAGAAGTATACCATAAAGGAGGATTATGATGTCATATCTAGCAATATTTACATTTATCCAGATTGCAGTGCTGCTGATTCTGTTCATTCTTATTGTCTGCGTACTTTTATTGGCAATTAAGGCTTTACAGATCTATATTCGGAAAAACAGTTGAGTCCTATATTATATAGCATTCTCATGTAAATTGAATTACTTAGTTATGTAGAAATGAAAGAGCTTCTTTTATAGTCGCAGGTAAAATGATTGCTGAAATGAAGAGTACTGAATTTATTTTTGAAGGTTTTACAGTTTTAGGATACGAAATACAGATATTAAGTTGACATAATTATGTTATGTAGATTTATTTTGTATTTCTTCCTAGGTTTCATTCCATACTGATCATCGTAATTGGGTAGAGATATGATATTCTTAATGAAGGACCATGGAAAGGAGAAATTCGGGTGAACTCTCTAACTTTATTTCATTCTTATACCGCTAATTGGTTTCAAAAGACACTGGGCTCCCCGACTCAGGTTCAGGAGGAGGCCTGGCCTTCGATTGCGGAAGGAAATCATACCTTAGTATCGGCTCCAACCGGTACCGGTAAGACCTTATCTGCTTTTCTGGTATTTATCGACCGGTTGAAAATGCAGGCAAGAGAAGGTACTCTTAAGCAGGAGCTTCAGCTGATTTATGTCTCTCCCCTAAAATCCTTGGCAGGAGATATCCGAGAGAATCTGAAACGCCCACTGGAGGGAATATACGAAGAAGAGATATCCTCCGGAAGCTCTCAAGGGAGTGAACCACCGGCATTAAGTATTTCAATCCGTACCGGTGACACGACTCAGAGTGAGCGTAGGCAGATGGTGAAGAAGCCTCCTCATATTCTGATCACAACACCGGAATCCTTATACCTGATGTTGACCAGTAAAACAGGGCAATCCATCCTACACACTGCCAAGGCGATTATCCTGGATGAGCTGCATGCTCTGATAGACTCAAAGCGCGGAGCTCATCTGATGCTATCCATAGCACGCTTAGATAAGCTATGCGAGGAGCCTCTGCAACGTATTGGCTTATCCGCAACCATAGAACCTCTTACGATAGCTGCAGAGTATCTATCTCCCGATCCGGTCAGGATTGTAGCACCGAAGATGCATAAGAATATTAAGATTGCCATCACCAGTCCGATTCCAGATCAACGAAGCGGGATTAAGGATACTGTGTGGCAGGAGATTGCCAGATCGGTTCATGCTCATTGTAAATACTCCCGAAGTATCATTGCTTTCGTCGAGGGACGTGCTTATGCCGAGAGGCTGGCTTATTATGTAAATCAGATTGCGGGAGAGGGATTTGCAAGAACTCATCACGGCAGCTTGTCCAAGGAGCAGCGCTTTGAGGTAGAAAATGCGCTCCGGAGCGGAACGCTCCGTATGCTTTGCGCGACTTCTTCCATGGAGCTTGGTATTGATGTGGGTGATATCGATCAGGTCTTTCAGATCGGATGTCCCAGGTCGATCTCCAGTACGATGCAGCGACTTGGCCGTGCCGGACACAATCCGAATCGGACCAGTGTAATGCATATCTTTCCGAGAACTGCCTCGGAGGGCTTATACAGTGGATTAACGGCGGAGGTTGCCAGAAACGGCGGTGTGGAATATTCCAATCCGCCCAGATTATGCCTCGATGTATTAGCACAGCATCTGGTATCCATGGCAACCGGTGACGGTTATGAACTGGATGAGGTTATGGAATTGTTACCCCGGGCTTACCCGTTTCGTGACGTTACAAGGGAGGACGTGAAGGCTGTCCTCTGTATGTTGGCCGGCGATTATGAGCATGACCGCAACATCCCGGTCCGTCCCCGAATCCATTATGACCGGATCGGAGAACGGGTGGAGGGAGATCCCTATAGCCGTATGCTGGCGGTATCCGCAGGCGGAACCATTCCTGATAAAGGCTTATATACCGTAAAGACGGAGACCGGTGTTAAGCTGGGAGAGCTGGATGAAGAATTCATATTTGAGTCCAGGGTAGGAGACCGGTTTCTTCTAGGCACCTTTGCCTGGCAGATTACAAAGATACAGAAGGATACCGTCCTGGTAACTCAATCCAATAGCTATGGCGCCAAATTACCCTTCTGGAAAGGCGAGATCAAAGGTCGCAGACTTCAGACAGGAATTGCTTTTGGTGCGATACTTCGCAGGCTTTCCATCGCATATGAGATAGGAACCCTGAATAAAGAGCTCAGTGAGCTGGGGCTCGATGATAATGCGGCTGCCGAAGGAGAGGATTTTATCAAAAGGCAGCGGGAAGCGACCGGAATTCTTCCCGATGACCGGACGATATTGATCGAGCATTTCCGTGATGAGACAGGTAATCAACAGATGATGGTTCATTCCGTCTTCGGCCGGCCGGTTAATTCGCCGCTTGCCATCCTGGCATTGGAAGTGGCTAAGAGGTATACACATGCCAATATCAGCTGTGTAGAGGATGATGATGGATTTTTGTTGTTCCCATATGGGGAACAGGCGATTCCGGAAGGCATATTACAGGAGCTAAGACCGGAAGAGGCAAGAACGGTTCTGGAGGCAGTCCTACCGGTAACACCACTATTTAATATGAATTTCCGGTATAATACCGCACATGCTCTTATGATGGGAGTCCGAAAGTCAGGCCGTGTGCCGCTATGGGTACAGCGAATGAGAAGTGCGGAGATGTTAAATTCTCTAATAAAATATGAAGATCATCCCTTAATCAAGGAGACGAAGAGGGAGTGCTTGGAGGATTATTGGGATCTGCCCGGCTTGGAATATGTTCTGAACGGAATTCGTTCCGGGATGATCCGTATCTGCGAGCTCTTTGTCGAATCGCCGTCACCTATGTCCTTCTTACTCAGGCAGCAAACAGAAGCAGCTAATATGTATGACTATTCTCCGACACCGATGGGGATTCACAGGGCAGTAGACGCTGCTCTGAAGGAGAGTAAGCTGATTGCACCGGCACCGGAGCATCTGCTTCGAGTATCGGAGCGAAGACGTCTGCCGGAGGATGAGAAGCAATTGCATACTCTGCTCATGATTGAGGGGGATTTGATTGCAGGTGAGCTTGATGTGCCGATTGAATGGCTGGAGCTTCTGGCCAGACGGGGACAAGCCAGCTATATAGAGCCCGGCTTATGGATTGCGACAGAACATCTGGAACGATATCAGGCGGCTTTTACGGAGGAAGATATAGCAATCCGAAAGCAGCTGGTTCTCCGCTTACTGCGGTATCGCGGACCACAATCGGCGGAAACGGTTAGTGATCGCTATTTCTGGAAGCAGGAGCTTGCGCTGGAGCTTCTGAAGGAGCTATGTAGTGACGGGGAGGCAATCGAAAGTAACGGCCTGTATTACCATACCGAGCTATACGACAGAGCCAGAAAAGAGACCATCCGGAGCAGAAGGGCGCAGATTAGGACCCTGCCCTCTCAAAATTATGCTGCATTTCTAGCAAACCGCATTTATCAGGCTGCTGCACCCGGAGAGCAATTGGAAGCATTCCTTCGACAATATTCCGATCTGCCTTATCCGGCAGCACTTTGGGAGAGTGTTCTGCTGCCATCCCGAGTTACCAGATATCGACCGGAATTATTGGACAGCCTTCTTGCGGAAGGGAATTTCTTCTGGCAGTTAAAGGGAGAGGATGGGCTTAGCTTTCACCGGTACACAGATATTGACTGGGATACTGACACCTCAGAGGTGGCTCAGGAATTATCAGAGAAGGAACAAATCATCTATGATGCCTTATATCGACGGGGAGCCAGCTTTCTGCCAAGGCTTACCGGTTTGCTTTCGGATGAGTCACCTTATGATACCTTATTATCTCTGGCAGAGAAGAGTCTGGTCTGTGCGGATAGCTTTCTGCCGGTTCGGCAGTGGCTGAATAAGGAGAAGCTAAACAAAGCTACTGTTAAGCAGCGGGTATCTGCCCGTGTTAAGGCGATGTCCGCCGGTAGATGGGAAATTACCCATCCAAGGAAGTCACTTTCAATCGAAGAACAATTAGACAGATGCTTTGAGCGGGTTGGTATCTTATCCAGAGAGACTTCCTTTGGTTTAGCCTGGAGCCAGGCTCTGGAGACGCTTCGCGTATGGGAGTACACCGGGAAGGTACGTAGAGGCTACTTTATCGAAGGGTTATCCGGCGTCCAATTTATCAAGGATCAGGAATTTTCAGCTACAATGACAGCACTTGAGCAGCCGGGTACGGAGATTATCTGGCTATCCGCTGTTGATCCTGCCCAACAATGGGGAAAAAGTCTTCCTCATATGGCAGACCGGTCATTTATGAATGTTGTGGGAACAGCCGTTGCACTTAAGGCAGGAGTACCGGTGGCTGTACTGGAACGAATGGGGAAGCAGCTCCGCGTATTTGACATAGAATATCTGGAGGAGGCACTTCGAATCGTAGCACTTGATTTTACCAGACATCGGATTTTCTCTACGCAGACTCGGCTGTTAGTGAAGGAATTTCCGCCGGAGGCTGCAAGTGCATTATCCGGTGCAGGATTTAAACGGGAACTGCAGGATTATGTACTGTATCGAATATAGGTAATTGCGAATGAAGTATGCTTCATAAGCATTTCCGATTTGATGTGAGTTCAAATATAAAATCTACAATAAAAGGAGAATCCGGCGTTGTCTTCCGAATTCTCCTTTTATTATTATTCCCTATACAATTAGCAATAAACCTTTGTTAATCGACTACATGAACTGTAAAGGTTACCTTTCTGCCGTCGACAAAGCCATAGATGGATGCAGTACCGGGTCCTACCGTGGATACTACACCTGTAGATGATACGGTTGCTACTGACTTCTTATTGGAATCCCAGGTTATCTTATTATTGGTTCCTAAGATACTGAGAGACTTTGTATCACCCATATCCAGGGTAAATTCCTTCGTACTTGCCTTAATTACCTTTACGGTAGAGGTCAGCTTAATACCGTCTACGGTAGCGGTGATTTTGGTGGTACCGGGTCCCTTAGCTCGAACCCTTCCGTCCTTACCAACGGTTGCAATCACCGAATTTCCGGTGGACCACTTGACATTACTTGAGGTTCCGCTCACCTTCAGAGTCTTGATAAAGCCGGACCAGCCACCAAGCTCTAGTACGATAGAATCATGATTTAGACCAACTACACTTACCTTACTATTGATTTCCTTACCATCAACGTTGGCTGTAATCGTAGCGGTACCGGTTGATTTGGCTGTCAGCTTACCGCTGTCAGATACCGTTACGATGGATGGGTCACTGGAAGCATAAGTTACTTCTTTCTTTGCACCGTATACCGTTAAGGTAGTGGTTTTATTTTTTGTTAATACCACATTTTCCTTCATAAAGATAACATTTACCTTACAACGGAATCTCTGACCATTAACATGTGCCGTGATGGTAGCGGAGCCCGGAGCCTTGGCAAATACCTTACCACCTGAGGTTACCGTCGCTACATGGCTATCACTGGTGTACCAGGATACCTTCTTGGAGGTACCTCGGATACGCAGGGTCTTATAATGATCGACCTCCAGAGTTAAGTTGGTTTCATTAATATATATTCCACTGGCGGCCTGAGCTGCAGTGATATCATTTGTTAAAGGGATGAATGAAAGAGTTGCTATACTGAAAATCAGTATGTACGAAAAAAACTTACGCATTTTTTTCAATTGACTTCCTCCTTATGTTTGATTAGCTTAAGATATGAATGAGTTACTGAATATCAACCGGGCTGGGGAGTATCCTTTCCGGTAAACACATTGATAACCTCATTATAGAGTAATTAGAGTACGGGTTCATTATAAAATTATTGGTATATAAAATGCATGGAAATGGATATTTAAGAAGATCATGATAGGAATGTAATTGAAAACCTTATGGTTTTATATTAATATAAAGTAGATAGGAATATTTGGAGAACATACACAGGGAGGGAAACGGATGAACAATATCATGGATTATCTCGATTGGCGAGGTGACTTAAGCTTCGATGCCGATCCGATGAATGAGGTGGACAGCCTTATCTTATCCACCCTTTCCTATATTGAATACGATAGTCTTATACCGTTTGAGGCAAGTGACAGCAGGGTTATATTGTCCGAGATTGCACAGCAGGCTTATGACGCCATAGATTTTAGTTCGCCACGGTGCAAGGATCCTTTCTTTGAACATATTCCTGAGCTGCTATTAAAGGCAGCATCCTCGCGTCGCTTCGGCAGTCTTAGGTTATCCTATTATATTAATCGTCTCAATGTAGATAATACAGAGCAGTTTTCGGCGATTGTGTTTTCCTTAAATGATAAGCTTCATTATATCGCATTTCGCGGGACCGATGACAACCTGATCGGATGGAAGGAAGATTTCATGATGAGCTTTCTGGATGAGGTACAGGCTCAACGGGATGCAGTGGAGTATACCAGATTTGTATTGAAATGCTTGGAGGGGGACATCTATCTTGGGGGTCATTCTAAGGGTGGTAATCTGGCAGTTTATGTTGCAGCTATGGTGGAGGAGGCAAGGAACCGGATCATAGCGGTATATAATAATGACGGCCCCGGTTTTCAGAAGAAGTTTCTGGACAGTGAAGGATATCACCGGATGGTCCCTGTCATTCATACCATCCTTCCGAAGTCCTCGGTGGTCGGAATGCTAATGGAGCATCTGGAGGATTATGTGGTCGTTAATAGTAAACAGAAGGGAATTATGCAGCATAATGCTATGTCCTGGGAGGTACTTGGCAACCATTTTGTCTATATGCCAGGAGTCAAGAAATCGAGTATCTTCTTAAATCAGGCTCTGCGTCAATGGCTCAGTGAAATTACAATAGAAGAGCGGGCGACATTTGTGGAGGAGCTGTTTGACATCATCAATGCAGCCGGGTTGGGCACCATCAGCAGTATTACTGCAGAAAAGCGACTTGCAGTTAATGCTATGCTTCGAGCTTATAAGAGTATGAGTCCGGAGACAAAGCAGTTTATGAAAAAGCTGATCTATAAATTGATCGAGGAAGGTCAAAAGGTCTTAAAGCAATCAATTGAGGAGGAACTAAACATCACTAAGCAACAGGCAGAAGGTCCTATTGTAAAAAGAAGAGGAAAATCATATATCAGGCTTAACACTTAAATCAGTACAAATTAATCCAAATGATAAGCATATTAGTTAGTATGAGACACAAACTGGCAGTTTTATGGATACGCACAGGCTGGGAAGCGCATATATTATGTGTAAAGCAGTATGAAAGCCAGGTTGTCTATGCCAGAGAATGCTTCTACAACCAATTACATTGTGGTCAATATTAGTAACCACTCCTTAACCTTATACAGAAACGGGGTCATCTTCAAAACTTATCCGGTAGCAGTAGGAAAGGCAGCGACTCCGACTCCTAGGGGAACCTTTTACATCAAAAACAAGGCTGTAAATCCGGGAGGACCATTCGGAGCCAGATGGATGGGATTGTCAGCTACTACCGGAAGCTATGGAATTCATGGAACGAATAATCCTAGCTCCATTGGTAAAAATGTCTCCAATGGCTGTATTCGTATGTATAATAAGGATGTCATTGAATTATTCAATCTGGTTCCGGTAGGAACCGTGGTAAAGATAATATAATTCCTTATGTGATACAGCATTAACCGTATATTAAATGAAATAAGGCTATAAGCTTTATGAATACCCTGGGAGGATCCTTACGATCCATCCGATCAGTATTCGTTTCCGCTTATAGCCTTAAATTCATTACAGATTATTCATCTTGTATTGACTATGCGATATGATTAATTCATTAGAAGGAACCACCGCAAAGACAAAGAATTAAGATTAAGGGTAATATTCCGCCTAATCCGTTATCGCAGCCATCGCTACAACTGTTTCCCGAGAAGCCTCCGAAGAGACCTCCGCTATTGCCACCGCACATCGTAAGTAAAAGGATTAAAATGATTGGGCTAAATCCCCCGTCGGAGCCGCAGCCACCGTTTCTGTTGCAAGATGTTGATGATAAATCACTCATAACTTTACCTCCTATAATTTTTTATTTTATACTCTAACTTATGCAGAGAATTCAATATATTTACAGACATCAATGTGACATTGTCACATAAGAGAGGCTTACCGTATCTGATTTCTATATCACTAGATAATATACTTAATATCAATCGATCTATCTCGAAAAATTTCATTTATATCCTGTCGGAAGAAATCTACCATTTTATTAATATTTTCCTTTGTATACACATATTTACCATAGCCGAATTGCCCGTATTTATAGCTGCGCTCCTCATTACTCATCGGAAGCTGATTATCCGGAAATATCTCTGTGATGATATTCTTAGCCTGGGTGGTATAACGATGAGAGATTACTTCAAAGGTCAAGGGATGGGCTAGCCTGTCAGGGAGGCTTTCTTTCAGGTCAAGCAGCAGATGATGATAATCCTCTTTCCAGTGATCATAGAGAAATACCGGTGCAATCAGAAAACCGGTTGGGTACTCACTTGTCATCACTTTACGCGCGGCAGCGATACGTTTTGCCAGAGAAGGAGTTCGGTTCTCGTAGTCTTTGATAACCGGATCCGTATTCAGAGTGAACCTTATCTCGGTGTGACCGCGATGATCAAGTGCTAATAAGGTATCCACATCTGTGTACTTCGTTACAAATCGAAACCTGCCAAGCTCCGATCGGCTAAAGTATTCGATGGCCGATTTCAGGAGGTTAGAATATGGCTCCACCGGTATCGGATCTGAGGTCGCAGAACCTTCAAAGATAGTGATCTCCGGAGATCTCTGTTTTATTAAGGACTCAGCCTGAGATAAGATATCATCTACATTGACATTGATCCTCATATAAGGTTTATCCCCCATATGGGTATGCAAATAGCAGTATTGGCATTGCCCGATACAGCCCGAAAGTAATGGAAGCTGATAATGAGCAGAGGGTTTGCAGGTCTGGAAGGTTGTACTTTTTTTTACACCGACTACCAGCGTATTCTTACCCTCCTGATACAGCTGTGGCGCAGTTTCCCCGGGAATATTTTCTTTGATTTTATTACCGCGAAGCAGGGTTATGTCAATCTCTTTATTTGTAATAAAGCTATGATAGATGTATTTTCCGATTGTATAATCGAGTGCATTCTTTTCAAATAGTATTCTTTTTGGAGTGAACATAGTAAGACCTCACTTGTCATTTTTTCTGATATATCAATCCTATTATTCGTAATAGGAGAGTAAGTATTCATAGAATTGGAAAAGGCAGCATTGATATCTTTGATATGAGATGTTAATATACTATTGTGCAGTCGGATGAGACCATGAGTGATGCGGAGGAGCTGTTACAATGCTATTCGGACAAAGAAGCGGTGGGAAGGATAAATGCTGAATTATTACAGCTGGCGATTTTACAGCTCATATCTGATTTTGATATTGAACATCGGGTAATCAAAGCCTCGAATACACCGGAAAGAGTGGGTCTACTCGAGGAATATGGCTTTCAACCTACTGAGAATTTCAGACCGGGCTTCGGATATTATGAAAGAAATCGTCAGGAATAAATCATCAAAGGTATGGGAGCTGCTTATCCTGTCAGGTTTTGAAGGAAGCAATGAGTTGATTTTATCGCATAAGCTAGAAGGAGAATGAATGAGAAAGGAACTGTCTTATTTTACAATTGATCACTCTTACGGTGGGAATCAAAGCTGGTTCCAGGATCCTATGATGAAGCTTGGCGGATGTGGTGCTGCAACAGCTTGTGATAGCTGTATCTGTCTTGCACTGAATAAAGAGAAAGCGTCCCTTTATCCGTATGACCTTCACCGGTTAACGAAGGAAGACTATATTCGATTTGCGATGAAGATGAAGCCATATCTACGTCCTAGAATGCAGGGAATTAACACCTTAGAGCTGTTTATCGACGGCTTCGCGAAGTATTTGTCAGAGCTTGGAGAGGAACGTGTTCGGCTGGAGGCATTTTCCGGTGATAATACACTAGACAAGGCGAAGGAGGTTATACGAGAGCAAATCGAGAATAATAATCCGATTCCTTATTTGCTCCTTAGACATAAAAGCTATTCAATGAAACACCTTGTTTGGCATTGGTTTCTGGTAATTGGCTATGAAGAATTCGAAGACGAGTTTCATATTAAGATAGCAACCTATGGTAATTATAGCTGGTTATCCCTGAAGGAGCTGTGGAACACGGGCTACCCTGATAAAGGCGGAATAGTACTTCTGAGAGAAAAACAATGATAAAATGAGTACCATGGAAGAGACAGAAGGGTTTGGTTATCGAAGGCTGGATCTGCAATTTCGTTATAAGTTGACAGAAAGTGAAATATCGTCAATAATTAGAGTTGAAAAGTGGGTTTATCATATCAGATAACTCATTCGGATTATATATTATGGAAAAGGTGATAAGATGTCGGATAGAAGCGATCAAGAGTTATTAAAGCAACAGATTATTGATATCATGAATGAAGAACAGGTTGAGAAGGAACCGTTTGTAGAGAGAAAGTATGAGAGCCCTCCGATAACGGGTAAGATTTCTAAGGGAAAGAAGAAAAAGCATCCTGTCTTGAAATCAATAGGAATTACATTACTTACGCTGCTAATCCTCGTGGCTTTCGTACTGTTAACTCCGCCGGGACGAAGTATTATATATAAAACAGCAAGCAGCTTTATGTATAATAATATGAATAATGATGAGATTATCAAGGAATATGAACAGGCCGGGGATGCCGGACATGCCGAGGGAGCAAGGCAAGAGGATTATGTGACGAATTATCTGATCTTCGGTATCGAGGAATTCGGCGGAGCAAGAAATACCGATTCAATGATGATTGCTTCGATTAATACGAAGGATGATACATTAAAGCTGACCTCTTTGCTCCGTGACAGCTATGTTGAGATTCCGGGTTATAAAGCGAATAAATTAAACTCTGCCTATGCTAAGGGCGGCGCCAGATTACTGGTGGATACCGTTGAGCTAAATTATAAGGTTCAGATTGACGGCTATGTATCAGTTGATTTCAAATCCTTTGAGAAGATCGTAGATCTGGTCGGTGGTGTCGATATTGAGTTGGGTAAGGAAGAAGCAAAATATTTAAATTCTACCAATTACATATCAAAGAAAAAGAATCGTAATGTAAAGCAGGGTGTAAATCATCTGAACGGTAATCAGGTGATGGGATATGTCCGTGTTCGTAAGGTGAAGACCCTGGGAGGAGCGAATAACGATTATGGACGTATCGTACGTCAGCAGAGAGCGTTAAAGGCTATCTTCGAGAGTTATATATCACCGAAGAATTTAGTTAATATACTTCCGATTACGAAGAAGAGTCTTAGTTATGTGACAACGAATATGACGAAAGACCAACTGGAACAAGCTATGGCAGATGTGATAGATAATAAGATGACCTCACTGGATACCTTCCGTATTCCGGTTGACGGTGCCTTTGATGCTCCGAAGAAATACAACGGCATCACTTATCCC
>JAEZKL010000089.1 GCA_023415475.1 Bacillota bacterium
GGCGAATAATCAGAAGCTCGGACAACCCCACAGTTGGCGAATAATGCGAAGTCAGCCCTACCTTGTATTAGGCGAATAACACGAAGCTCGGACAACCCCACGTTGGGCGAATAATGCGAAGTATCCCCTCCCGTACTATTAAAGCGAATAATGTGAAGCCCGCCCTACCCCGCATTAGGTGGATAATGGTATTGTTAAGGATGTACAGTATGAATAAGTTAGAATATGATAGTTTTTATAAGTTTATGGTATCAATGGGGGTAATCTTGTTTGTTGCCCCGATAATTGCTTTCAACTATCTTATAAGTAGTCCGTATGATTTACATACCACTATTTCTGCATTGTCGGAACTATCGCCCTTAGCACAGCAAATAATTCAGATAAGGCAGCAATGCCTCTATAGTGCGGTTCGAATTGCTCCTATAGTTTGTATTGTTTCTTCAATAATTGGTATAATCTTTATTTTTTATGGAGCCGTAAAATGGCGTACTATACAGAAAAAAATTGATAGTAAATATGACCTTGAAAATGAACACCTCAAGCTTAGTATTATTAAAATGAGCGAAGAAGACATAACCAAGAAAGTAAAAGCAGAAATAAATGAATTAGAGCCAGAAACACACGACCAAAACCTCCAGCATATATCTAAATCTCATTCATCTCAACGACTGCAAAAATATCTCCAGATTGAGGAAAGCGTATCAAAATATATTTATAAAAGATATTATAAAACACATGAAGTGGATATTCATATACGCTTAGACGCAACGGAATATGACATAATAGCTAGAGCACGAAAATGGGGTACGCAAGACTTGATCTTTGAAATTAAGTACATCGCAAAAAGTCCCTATTTCGGTATTCTAAAACAATTTAGTTTTAAGGTGTTGAACTTAAAGCATAATTATATGGGATCGACTAATCGCATCCCTGAAGCAGTATTATTCATAGTAATCAAAGATAGTGAATATGAAAAATGCAAACAACAGATCGATCAATATTTTGAATCAAATGAAGCAGAAGATATCACAGTAGAATTACTTAAGGAGTCAGAGATAAGTTGAAAAACGGACTATTGAAAGGCTCAATTGCTGGCACAGTATAATTATATTAGATCACGAATAATGAAATCACAACATAGACTCCCCTGAACTTTAGCTCACTTGTTATACGATAAGAGGTATCAGATGGGAAATACAAATACAACAGAGAAAAAAGCCACTAATATTATTGAAGCAACAATATTGAATTGTCCTTTTCTAGAACCATATATCGATAATAATGACAAGACTCCCTCATGGGATGGAAATGTATTTGTATATTGGAATAGAGAACATGATAAAGATAATTTTCGGGGTAAAGTTCCTGTTCAAGTTAAGGGAACCAAGAAGTTAAATTTGAACCAAGAAGAAATCTTTTATCCTGTTCAGGTTTCTGACCTAGTAAATTATAAACAAGACGGTGGTATTATATATTTTGTGGTTTATTTAAATGACAATAACGAACACCAAATTTATTATGCAATGTTGCTTCCATACGATTTGTTTCATATATTGAAAAACATTGGCAGACAAAATAGAAAAAATATCAAATTTTTAAAATATCCAGAGTATGACACAAATGAAATAACCAACATATTTGTCAATTTTCTAGTAGATCGCCCAAAACAAATGGCAGTTACTAGCAAAAACATATCCCTCGAAAGTCTAAAAGATAATGGAGTTGAGATTGAGAATCTCTCCTTTACCGTTACTGGGTTAGGTATCTCTGATAAAGGGCTTGGCAATTTCGTAACTACTCATCAATTCTACATATATGCCAGACCAAAGGGCCTTGATATTGAGATCCCAGTAGATAAGCTATCTAACGCGATTTTTTCGGCTAATATAGACAAAAAAGTTGAAGTAGATGGAAAAATGTACTACTCTTCATGCACCATAATCTATATAAATGGTGATGCTATCGTAGAAATTGGCAAAAGCGTGCGAGTGAGGAACCTAAATAATAAGCGCGCTACTCTTGACTATAAATTCTCGGGTAATTTGTCTGAGCGAATCAAAGATGTAGATTTTCTAATTGCTGTACTTGAATCTGGAACATTAACTATTAACGATATAACGTTTAATTTAGAGACAAAAGATAATGATCAACTTGTAATTGATATGCAAAGGCACCTTGACTATCTAAAAAAAGTAAAGCTTATGCTTGACCAACTTAATGTCGTAGAAGAGTTAGAATGCTCTAAAGTGTCTGCAAATGAAGAAGAAATCATTAGGGCTCTTATCGATTCCTTAGTATTTCATCGTAATATCCATTTAAACAATACTACTGATACTATTACATATGGAACTCTACATATTGCAAATTTAGCTATTATGGTATTTTGCTTTAAACAAAATGATGACCTTTATAGGGTGGAAAACTTCTTTAAGGATCATACAATAATGTATTCGCCTAGTGTGGAAGGACTTACCAGCCTTAAAGGCTCTCATTATATGCTTTTGGATAAATGCAATTTTCTTCATACTTCAAATATAGATTATGAACAAATATATGAATCACTCATAGGTTCGGAACCATCAGAGCACTTTTTTAACTTAGCGATTTTATTATTGCTTGATATGATTAACGCATATGACGAGCAAGAAAATAAAGATGATAAGCTGTTCAATCTTGCAGAAAAGTTCTGTAATTGGCTTTCCCAAAAACAACCTGGACCCATAATGAAATTAAATCAACTCCAGCTGGTGAAACGCAAGCGCGCATTTCTCCTTGAAGAATGTGCGGAATTAGCACTAATTAAAACATTAACTACTGATACAAGTATTCTTTGTGGCGTAAATATCCTATTAGAAAACTTCGATGCTGCTAATGAATTGTTTGGTAATCTTTCTATTGAGAAGAGACAAGAGTTTATTAATTACCCAATATTTCATCTGTGGAAGAAGCTGGTCCCCTGAAAATTTAGGCTTCATTATAGTGGACATTATTTATATACACCTTCTATGACGCGAATTTCCCATTAATTTGATGCTTCACGCAATTATAGATGAACTGCCGAAATGAGATTTTAGAAGATGAGTTGCTAACTTTTGCATTTAATAAAAAGAAATCTATTGCTAAGGCGGTCGTATGACGTTTCAAGAAGTGGCGGTAGAAAGCGCCGCAATCTACTATCAATATCTTACCGATAACAACCGCGGTGTTATCGAATATAAAGTGGACCGCATTGCCGAAGAAGGTGATTGCTACGTGCTAAGCCTTTCTAGCAAACTAAAACAGTCCGAAGCTGTACAGGTCAAAATCCATAATGAAATTTACAGCCAAGAACAGATAAAACCAATTGAGTATGACGCAAGCCGTCGGATACTTAAAGTTCGCCCCAAGGGTGAGGCCCGTAATCATCTTGCGAAAGCGCCTTCCACCAGTATTGTGGTTATTTCTGACCTTCGTTTCCTTGTTAGGCGTGTGGAGAACTGGTATAGAGCGAACGGCGATTATTTACAGCTTCCCGTAGCTTTTCCAAGTGTCGAATACCAGGAGATTGATAGTTTGCACCAATCTCCTTCAGAAGATCAGCGGCTTGCGATTGAAGGCGCTCTTTCGGTGCCGTTTTCCTACGTCTGGGGGGCCCCGGGTACCGGTAAAACACGATTCGTTTTGGCAAGATGTATTCTGTCCTTTATCAGGGACGGTAAACGCGTTTTAGTCTCGGCGCCGACCAATAATGCCGTAGAGCAGACACTTTACGGCGTCCTTTCTGTTCTTGAAGAATCAGGTGTACAGCTTGAAAAAGTATTACGTCTCGGAATTCCGTCCTATGATTTTGCGGCTAAATATCCATCGCTATGCGAGGATGCCGCCGTCGCCCGTAAGTTGGCTGAAATTAACGATCAAATAACCATCATTGAAAACCGGATTTCTGAAAATGAAGATCTGATTGGGCTGTTGCCTGAGTATCGGAAATTTTCCGAATTTGAAAGTGCGCTCAGGCGTTGTGAGGACGAATTGCCGACGCTGCTAGAGCGGCTACACGGCCTTTATCAACAAACAGCGGAGATAGATAATGCTATGATAGTCCTTGACGGCAAAGCATCGCTTGCCGCTAAAGGGATTCAACAGCTAAAGGATGAGGAGATTCAGTCTGCACGTCAAGTCAAAGCTTTGAACGATCAAGTTAAGAAATATAGTACAGGGATCCTACGGAAACTAATGCAGGGACGTTATGAAAGCTATGCTTCTCAATTGCAGAAAGCGATTAAAGACTTCGACAGTATTACAGAACGAAGAAAGCAATATAATCAGACACTAGATGAATGTGCTTCAAAAAAGAAGGATTTATATGGTCAATTGGAGCATATAACCCGTGCCATTCAAACCTATATAAAAAGCGTTGGAAGTCTCACTACGTTCTCAAAAGAGCTTTTTGATGCGGCCTCAAGGATAAGTAAAGAAAGTTATATTAAAGATGTTTTAACCATCAGAACTGCGATAGGAAATAATCGGAGGCTACTTGAAAAAAACGTCCCCAAATACAAAAAGCTCTTGACTGTATCTGAGGAAGAGTTGTTTAGCCGTGGATCAATGCTAAAAGGGGAAAAAAACGACTATCTTGCTCAGCGTGAAGAAATCGAATCTAACAGCATAGGCACAAGATTGAATCGGTGCCAGGTTCTAGCGGGGACAGTTGATACTTGCCTGAGCCGGGTGCCCCCGAACGGCGATTTCAGGCCTGATCATGTGTTCTTGGATGAAGCTGGATACTGTTCGTTAATAAAAGGGGTCACTCTTTTGGCTTATCATTGCCCCGTTACGTTCCTCGGTGATCATATGCAACTTCCTCCGGTTTGTGAGATGGGTGACGAATTGTTTGAGCAAGAAAAATATGCGCCGGTATCTCTGTGGGCTCAATCGGCCCTTTATGCGGAGGATGTCCTCTCAAAGCATCCGTATGATCTCTACATCGATTATCGGAATCATGAGCCTGCATGTTTTCGGCTAATGGAAAAGTTCGATTTAATCCATACATACCGCTTCGGAGAATTACTTGCGAGTGTGTTGGCCTCCTATGTCTATCCCAACAAATTTTATGGCGATAGCAATTATGATACGGATATTTTTTATATCAATGCGCCTAATGAGAGAGGTTCTCGCCAAAGAATCAGCATATCAGAATGCGAAGCTGTTGTTCGCTATATTAGCAAGACCGATGAGAAAAATATCGGAATTATTACGCCGTATAATAATCAGCGGTATGCGCTAAAGACAATGATGAAAAGAAACCGCGACCTTGATGATTCTATTTTGACGGTCCATGGCTCTCAAGGAAGAGAGTGGGACACTGTTTTATTCAGTGTGGTTGATACGACAAATAAATGGTTTACCGATTCCCTGTCTCAAATTAGTAACGGAAGGAATGTCATCAATACCGCTGTGAGCCGCGCAAGAAAGAAACTTATCATTGTCTGTGACGTTGGCTATTGGTCAGCCCAGCATCGGCAGTTAATAGGATTGTTGTTGTCTGTGGCAAAAGAAATCCGATTTGAACAATAAAATAATATGCTGAAGCAGTGCCCAAACAAAATGATATATTGCAGATAGGTATACATACTCGATACAATAATATGTATCATAACATCCAATTTATATGCTATTAAATAAGGAGAATAAGGATGAAAAATCCTAAACTCTATAAATATCGATATTTCAGTGAGAATATCGTGTCTCGGTTTGGCTTGCCTGATGGAGAACAGATTTCACAATGGGAACAAGTCTTATATGATGGCCTCATTTTTCCTGCCCATCCAGAATCTTTTAATGATCCATATGATTGTGATTTTTTAGTAGATAGCGATTTTCTTGAAAGTCATCTTATGCGTGAGCTGCTAATTAGGCAACTATCCTCGCGATGTACACTTACGCAATACGAAAAAGAATCTATTATGATAAACGATGATGTTGATAAAGTCTTGAGAGAAGTTTTCTTTCACCATTTTAAAGTTAGAAATAAACACTTTTTGCAATCTATGAAGGAAGACATAAACAAAGCAATAAAATCTGCAAAATCAGTTTTACAAGTTACCTGTTTTTCGGAAGTTAATGATTCCATTTTAATGTGGAGTCACTATGCGCAGAATCACAGTGGCTTCTGTATTGAGTATGACTTTAACAACTGGGAAAGCAAAAAGCATTTAAAACCAGTAAAGTATATTAAAGACCGACATACAATACGAGGAAACGATTTAGGTGACAAAACACGGAATATTGGAACTATCATTATTGACGAGACCTTATATAAAGCAGATGTTTGGAGTTATGAAAGGGAATGGAGAATTATCTTTACGAATCCTTCTCTTTCACACCCTGAGTACAATGGTAAAACACTCGTATTTTACTTTAAAGACTTCATTACAGGGGTTTATCTTGGAGCGCAGGCGCAAAAAAAATACATACAGAAGATATGCGAACATTTTTCTAAGACAAGTATCCCTGTTTATCAAATGCAAATGAGGCAAGACAAATATGAACTTGTAGCTACGCGATTACAATAGGGCTTTCGTTACTCTATTAATATACAATTTGGCTTTACTTGAAAGGTGGTTGCTTATGGATATAAAAGAGAAATTACATCGTTTGTCTTTTCTTAGAAATGAAATGATGAAAGCTGGACCTGCTAATATAGATGATATGGAACCCACAATATGTCAGGTGTTTAAAGATATTTTTGGTATAGGCAGTGAGTATACCAAAAAGGCAGGAAAAATACATGGTGGCTTTATAGTTCCATCTGCTGTTAAATTGATGTATGGTCAATCAACCAAAGAACAATATAATGCAGAGAAATTCAAAATGTACATGAATTTGATTATGCAAGCTGAAGCATATATTTCTGTTGATGAGTATGAAAGTACATTTGTTGAGACTACAGGAGGACAAGCGGGCCATTCTAAAAAACCATGCATTTTCTTATCATATTGTTGGGCTGATACGGATAACGCAAATATGATAGACGATTACCTTTTAGAAAAAGGTATTAAAGTTACTCGAGATATTCGAGGGGTTGATAATTGGCAGAGTCTAAAAGATTTTATGCAAACAATAAGGGATAATGATTTTGCTATATTGCTTATCAGTGATTCGTATTTGAAATCTACAAATTGTATGTATGAAGCGCTTGAAATAATGAAAGAGCCAAGATATCGTACGCGAATTTTTCCAGCAGTCATTGATGCCATTATTTATTCAACTGATAAGCAGTTTGAATACGTCAAATATTGGGAGAGTAGAGTAAGAATTTTAAAAGGAAATTTATCAACATTGGAATATACAAATGGGCTTGCCCTCGGTCATGAATTAAAAAAAGCAGAGGATATTTCTCGTTCGATTGCTGATTTTTTAGTTAACATTTCAGACATGAAAAATCCAGACATAGATAACATTAGTGAAGCCATATACCGTAAATTGAAAAAGTTACTGTGATATTTAACGGAATGCTACTTGGAAATGAACTTGACACACGAACTTCTCATTATGCTTAGCAACGGCGATGAAGTGAACTTCCCATTATGTTTACCTGAGACTTATCGATAAAAAGGAATTTGTTCGAAAAAGTGATATATATGAAAAAGAGAAAGAAAGTAATATTAGTGCTGTCATTGATTGTTATCACAGTAGCCGTATTTGCATTTTGCGTCGCCGCCAATCTCAAAGCGAGACGGTGCCTTGTGACAACCGACGGAGTTTATATGATGATTGATAAAAAGGGCGCTCCAACCGTTATGGACAATCAATCTGGCATCGAGAGTTTATTTAACAGTTTGAATAGTGGCGATATGATTATAGTAGCTTGCCCATATATGAGTGAGACATCATATCCAAGCAAGACAAGCGTTTTTATGTGCATACGGATTGCAAAAGGAGGTTTAGACGATGTTCCCGAAGCAACTTTGTCTGCATTGCACGAAATGGGTTATAGGTTTGAAGGAGAACCATAATTTTTCGAGTGTTTGACTTTGCATTATGTTTAGCACAATCGATATACGAACTTCCGATTATGTTTAACGTTTGTTGCACCCCATGGCTTTATGGTGATGGATCAATTATCTTAATGTTAAGTGCTTTTAATCGTTCATTTCAATTTAACTTCCATTTTATGGCGTCACTGGTATTCTAATTTTGAGGAGAAATGGATATGTTTCCTGAGTGCTTAAAAATATTTATAACAGAAAAGAGTTCACTTATACCAGTTGCTAACTATGCTATTCGAATCACTTTATATGCTCAGCGTAAGAATAACTATACTATATTATTAATTACTAAAGACAATGGTGAAATCGAATTGAGTAGAGAGATGGCTGAAAGTGAAATTCAACAATCAAGAGATCATTTTCCAATGGACTATTCATCTACTTTATCTGATTGTAAGAAAGTCATAAGAATAGACTTATTAAGTATTGACGAGATTGATTCTATAATTAATGGTATGAGGGTTTGGGCTGATGCGTTTAGTGATATTCCTGAGTTAATCGAAAAACTTAGAAAATCGGATAACGAAAAATACAAATCCTATTATGTTATGATTGACATTAATGCTGATATTAGGCTTGAAGTTGAACGCGCTATATAACATTTAAATAATAAGATTATGAGCATATCGAGTTCTTCCCCAAACTTCGCATTATGTTTATACGAACTTCAATAAGTGGGGCCAACTTTCCTAACATGAACTATTACATAAACGCGGGTAGGCAATCTGAACATTTTATTGGAATGTCCAGATTGCCTACAGTTTTTTCTCAAATCCTCCGTTGTTGCGGTGCTGGAAGATTGTTCTGTAGATGATATGACATATCGGTACTCAAGAGGGATAACTACACCTTTTATTCCACCGTAATCACTGAGACGGGGCATCTATTCCGACTAAGGTTACTGTTAATAAAATTACGATTTTACCGTTCAACAACAATTGTACATTCTGTTACCAGAGCCGTGATCGTTGCAACCGCTGCAAAAATCGGGGCTAATGCGATACCAACTACGCCGACGGTCAGCGGAAAGCTTAAAATTTCCTTATCATCTTTATCCTTTATTGTAACTTGTCTCGCGTTGCCTTCCCGGATAATTGCTTTGATCTTTGCCATCAACTCCTCGCCATTAACCTTAAACTCTTCTGTTTTCTTTTCTTCGTCCATAATACCCTGCCTCCTTGATTTATTGTATTAATATTATATTATCCCACAAATAATCCTCAGAAAACCGCGGGGACGGTTCTTGCGGTTACACTTTGATAAACCGGTTTTAACGATGTCAGAAACCCATGCAAATAAGCATTTATTTAGCTACAGGTGACATCAATACTACCGTCTCCACGTGGCTAGTCAGCGGGAACATATCCAACGTTCTTAAGAATTATTCATAACACCCAATGATACAACTTCCGATTATCCATAACTCGAGCGGCTATCCAACTTCGCATTATGTTTATCCCCTCCCCTACTATTAGGCGAAATCCATATAGTGATCCGAACTTCCGATTATGTTTAACAGAAGACTCACGATAAACAGAAATAATTCGAAGTATCCCCTCCCCTACTGTTAGCGAAATCCAAATAGTTATCCGAACTCCCATTATGTTTAGTCACCTCCCCTACTACAAATACCAGCAGAGAAAAGACATGCAATAATGTGATATCCACTATCCTGCATCAGCATATCTTAGGAATAGGACTATAGATAGATACGGGGGGGGTGGTTTCGTGGTAACGTGGTGCAACGAACAACCGGAATTTCAAGCCTCTGAAAGAATAGTATCCTTGGTATATCATCCACCGGAAATATCACCCGGAACGCTTGGGACAATCGTTGCGCCCCATGTCGGGAGCTTATATGCCGTGCAGCTGCCG
>JAEZKL010000126.1 GCA_023415475.1 Bacillota bacterium
TCTGTAATCGGCAAATACGTGTGGAGCGTAATTTATATTTGCCAATTCATTCATGAATAGTACAGAATCCGCATTCTAAAGAATTATTAGAATAAGGAGCAAGTACCGAATGAAATATATAAATGCAATGAATGTTTTTCCTCATGAGTTATTGGTTGAAATTCGAAAATACATCCCTGAAGGCTTTCTATACATTCCAGGAATAGACAAAAGAAAAGATTGAGGAAGCATCTCCGGTCAAACAAGGGAATTGACTATTTTAATAGGGCATTTACAAAATCGAGTTACGTAGCCACGGATATTCTCTATTTTGTGAAAGCCCTATTTTATTGTTATTTATTTAAAATGATTATAATAATCTATATACAGATTTTTATGATAGAATGGTGTTATCAATAACAAGTTAATGGTGCAGAATAAAAAATCAAAGAATAGGGGAATCAACATGTTTCATATTAGATACTTAGAGGAAGAAGATAAAGAATTTTGGTATACGCTTGATAGGCACTTGCCAGAGAAAGAATTTATAAAAAAAGTTACTGATAAAAGAGGATATGTTATTCTCGAGGAAGAGAAACCGATTGGGATATTGCGTTTTAATATGTTTTGGGATAATACACCTTTCTTAACAATGATTTATATTGATTTTTCGTATCATAAGAAAGGATATGGCCGAAAAGCTATGGAGTTTTGGGAAGGTGAAATGGCTAATCAGGGTTATAAAATGATTATGACATCAACACAGGTTGATGAAGATGCACAACATTTTTATCGAAAGCTTGGTTACAGAGACTGCGGTTGCCTAGTTCTTGATCTACCAGGTTTTGAACAGCCACTTGAAATGTTCATGGCAAAGGCACTTTAGAATGACAAGATGCAGATATGGTAAGATAAGGAGAAAATTTAATTTGTTCGAATCCCGTCTCGCGCTTGATATGAAAAAGGTTCATCTGAAAAGATGGATTTTTTTCATGTTAAACTCTTGATCAGATTCGTACTCTCACAGACCGAGCTTTAGGAAGAATGAGAATGGAGGCTTTCATCCCCCATCGGTTTTAAATAGATAAAACTATGATTTCGATTTACTTTGAAGTTGTACCCAAATTATGGTATCATGTTAATATCAGCAGTAATATATTACCTAATAATTTTATAAAACAGCATATTCTATTCCGGCTAATAATTACTGTACCATAAAAAGTCCAGACATCAGTTTCAAATTATATTGTCCGGAAGAATGGAGATTTAACATGAAAAAAGTAATAAAACTCGGTATCGGTATTATAGTTGTAGTTTCAGCAATAATTTTAGCAGGCTGCTCTAAATCCATTGATAACGGCGTCACATCTACTAATGCTCAAAAGCCGGAGCCTACTAAGGCTAAAGCAGCCCCTCAAGCAGGGCCTACGACTGCTCCCACTCCTATAAGCACGCAGGCACCTACAGCAACACCAGCTCCTCTTTCTACACAAAAGCCAGAAGCTTCTATCTCAACAATGGTTGCCATTTCTAATGCTTACATGGATACAATTAAAATCACTGAAAATTGTCCCGAAGCCAAGTACGAAAAAAAAGCAGATGTTACCTACGGCACAGTGGTACATAAAACCTATGATTCAAAAACTACCGGTCTGACTAGAGGCGTTAACATTGTTCTCCCTCCTAACTATGATGAAGCTAAAAAGTATCCAGTTTTATATCTTTTACATGGTATCTTTGGTAATGAATATGCTCTTATTAACGATAATAACAATAAAATAGTTGAGATAAGCGGTAATCTGATCGCTGAAGGTAAAGCAAAAGAAATGATAATCGTTTTACCGAACATATTTGCTGCCTCGGATAAAGATCTGCAGCCTGGTTTTAATGCAGAAAGCACTGCTGCATATGACAACTTCATTAACGATCTAGCGAATGATTTAATGCCTTTCATGGAAGAGAATTATTCCGTACTTACCGGAAGAGAAAATCAAGCAGTTTCCGGTTTCTCAATGGGAGGTAGAGAAGCTTTATACATTGGCTTTACAAGACCGGATCTCTTCGGTTATGTACTCGGAATTGCACCTGCACCCGGTCTAACACCTGGTAATGACTGGGCTATGCCTCATCCCGGCCAGATGCAGGAGGAAGAGCTTAAAATCAAGAACAGCGAGGAAACCCCATATCTTATAATGGTTTGCTCTGGGACAAAAGACAGTGTTGTTGGAGCTTTCCCGAAAAGCTACCATAATATAATGGAACGGAACGAAGTAAATCATATCTGGTATGAAGTACCAGGAGCTGATCACGATTCTTATGCTATTCGCAGTGGTTTATATAATTTCATTACTTCAATATTTAAGGCAGAGTAATAAACAAGATAAGAATTCCTATGCTTAAAATAGATTTGGAAATTATACATATTGTTTCCAAGTCTATTTATATTTTATCCAAATATTATCATTTCAAAGTTATACCCCTGAGAAGATGTAAAGATTAACTGTACTAGCTATTACGCATAATGAAGTCTGTGCATAGGCACAAACTTGACGGGTGTATATGTCCAGCCTGACCATTATTAATGGAGTAGCTTTTAATGGTCTACAATCTCCCTGAGCACCTCACCATGGTCAAACCCATACTCTTTCCCGAACCCATTATACATATATACTTGAATTCGCGATAGTTGAGATTCCCTTACCCCTTGTTTGAAGGGTATTTTCTAAGCTTTCATTTATGGCGTATCTGATTTTTGATATTATTTAGATTTATTTTAATTGATGTGTTAATATAGTATTTGAAAAGGACAAACAGAAAGTTGTATTGTAGATTACTTATATGAGGAGGTATTAGCGTTATGGATGATGAATTGAAAATCAAAATGTACTCATTTACGGTGGATTGCAAGGACCCGCATGAATTAGCAAAATTTTATGCAGCGCTTCTCAAGTGGGAAATATTGTTTAACGATGAAGACTATGCATGTTTATACGCTCCTGGAACCAATAATGGAACATATCCTTGTATATTGTTTCAACGGAATCCTGAGTATAAACCGCCTGTGTGGCCGGAAAAGCCTGATGCTCAACAGCAAATGGCACATATAGACTTCGCCGTTAATGATTTGGAAAAAGCAGTTCAATACGCAATCCATTGTGGAGCAACAATCGCGGAGGAGCAATTTTCTGATAATTGGCGAGTTATGCTTGACCCCGCCGGACACCCTTTTTGCTTATGTCAAATGAAATCAATTATCGAGAGTCCCCATTTTGCATTGCTATAGAAGGGACTGTAAATATATGAACAGGAATTTGTAAAGGAGATTAATAAGTGAGTAATGCTAGAAACTGGACGGTTTTATTGATTGGTGGAGCTTCGGGAACAGGTAAATCAAGTATAGCTTATGAAATTGCTCGATTCTATGGTGTGAATGTCTTGGAAGTAGATGATGTTCA
>JAEZKL010000140.1 GCA_023415475.1 Bacillota bacterium
TTTCTTACGTACGGACGAACCGCTTTCTACAGCTCTTGCAAGTAATTTGTTAGGCAGTCCATTTGGATAGCTTTTTGTTTTATGGGATCCGTAACCGTGGAAACCCACTTTTGTATTAACAATTCCGTTACGGTCTATGTCTGCCGGAGCAACTCCGAGAGAATCAAGTAAATCTTTTTTCTGTGCACCAGGTAAACCGCTGAACTTCTCATCATTGTCCAACTTTCTGAATGTATCCTCTGGGAGAGATTGGAGTTTTCTGCGCATTTCATCTGCTACCGGATTGGCTCCGGCTTTTACTGCCCTTTTGCAAATATCGGTCGATGCTTTACCTAGTTCCGATAATCTATGAGCATATTCCTCAGGGCCTTTAATTGTCATCCTAGCCGAGATCATCACCTACTTGCCATATCCACTCATAATGGATGTATCCGGTCTCTTCTTCATGCTGAATTGAGTTTATTCTCCAGGACATTTCTGAATTATCCATGGCGGTTTCGATTTGCTTTACCACTGGATCATACTCGGATTTGGTATAATAATCAGCGGTACCCTCAATGGCTCTTTCGTCCAGCTTATCATCAGCAAAAACGGTATCGCCCTGTCCGTCCTCAGCCCATACGATGTATTTGTCAGGTTTCGACCACGCTTTATAATGGAAGGTTGCCTCAGGTAAAACAGAAAGAAATACGTCTCTAACTTGTTCCAATGTCATAGGCTACCTCCAATCTCACCAGCGACAAGTCCATACTCTTTGGTATAACATCAACTGGGTATTGTATTTGTACGATTTTATACTGCTTACCGTCAACCGGAATAACTTTATCATCACGCACAACTTCGTCTACTCTCGGCACTCTTAATAAACGCTCGATCTTTGTACCATCCTGTGAGGCAGACCAAAACTTACTGTCAAACACTTTAAGTTCCGCATACCTCAATGGGTTAGTAATCTTCAAGGTCAATCCCTGTTTTGGCATATTGCCGGGCTGTGCTATGTTACTAACCGTATAAACTCTTAGAATCCCATCGTTATACTGTTGTATCGCTGCCATACGCACCACCATTCTTAGCCCTTAAATCCATCAAAAAAGGAGCAAGGTTTGTCATATACTCGTTCAAATTACCGTTTCTTGCATACTTGACATATTCGAGTAGTAACTGCTTCGGCATTCCATCTTTGGAGTAGTCGAGAGCAGCCCCGGCTTTTCCGTCCAGAAATTCCGTTCCAATATTGATGATCCCTGTAAGCTGCGCATCAATCGAAGCATCGGCCCATGTAATGTCGATGCCGGGATAATTCTTTACTGCTGCTAATAATCCTTCTGGCAAGGTTGTTTCAGCCATATTAATCACCTGCTTTTTTTGCGGCTTTTTTGGTCAGTCTCGGCTCCGCGATTTCCTTCACAAAAATGCCGTGAGCGGTACCGTTTATTTCTTGGTACCGCTCTTCGGTCATTTCTAATATTTCATTGGGCTTGTGAAGGTTACCGGTATGCCTGTCTTCGTATTCCCTTAATACCTCGGCCTTCATTTGTTACCTCCTTACACTGCTGCTATCTTCTCAACACAGATAAAGCCCTTGTATTTATTAACCACTCCACCAACAATAATCTTTCCGAAGAAGCCGATCTTGCCCTGATCAATGTATCTTTCATCAGAGCGTTTGATGGTTAATGGTGCGAACATTGGAAGCTCATAGTTTGTCGGAGCGCCGTAAACCATAGTCTTAGAATTGACAGCCGTTGCTGCATCAGACAGGGCATTGCAGCCGCTATTAATGGTATAAGGAACTCTTATGTTTCCTTCCTGAACATAGCCGTTAGGTCCGTTGTAAGTAATCGAATAGTAAGGTCTGCCATCTGTCGCGGTAACTGCTGCAAAAGCTGCAAGATCTTTTTTGTTCATGAATAATGTTGCAGGGCTCTCGAGATCTTCATCTCCACCATAAGCAAAAACAATCTTTCTTAAGGTGTCTTTATCAATTGCAGAAACACTAACTTTGTATGCAGCAGGGATTAATGTTACCGGCATATTGTAAATGCCTTTGAGCTGATTTGCGCCGCCTAAGCCTGCGATGATCTGGTTGCTAGTTTTCTTACGAATAGATTTTCTTACGCTGTTGACGATTCTGGTAAGATAGTCTGCATTGGGAAGTTCTACAACTTCCTCGTTGACGATTGCGCTGTTGGTAATCTTTGCTCTACCGGTACTTGCAGTACCGAAAGTTCCCTCATCGTTGGTATATGTTGAACCTTCAGCGGTGTAATCAGCATCTCCATCATCTATCTGGAATGTTACGTCATACTGATTACCGCCATCAAGAGGAAATGCATCTACCAGGTCAACCGTCTGTGCTACCTCATTGAAATTCTCCGCAACCTCTCTTTTGTACTTGTTTTCAAGTAATACATTGGAAGTGGTAACTGCTCTTTCTTCCAGATGTTTTTGGATTTCCGCAGTAATAACCACCTCTTTGCCACTTCTAAGATCGGTAGCAATCTTCTCGATTTCCTTTTCAATATCGCTACCAGCTTTGCGCTGTTCCTGTCCTTTGCCACTTGCAACAACCACACCCGGGATTTCTCCGTTTACTGCTGCGGTTCTCTGATCCGGATCTGCTGATTTGTCTTCCTCCGGAAGCTCATCGATCATTTCCTGAAGCTTTCTGATTTCCTCATTTACTCCGTCCAGCTCCTTATTGAGCTTTCTTAATTCCTCAACTTCGGTAACTGTATCTGCCTGCTTAACAATAGCTGCTTTTCTCTCGTTTTTTGCCTTCATTAAGGCTAATAATTTCTCTCTCATAATTAGATTTTTCCTTTCAGAATGATTTTTTGTTTTAAGGTTTCAATCTCGCTCAAGCTATCCAGCCGCCTTTCCTCACTGTCCAGTAATTCAAGGCTACGAGCATATATAGACGTACTATCGTAAAACGGGGTGTCCACCACGCTCACGTCGTACAGTTTATCAATGTTATGTACTTCTCTTGTGGTCTCTTTCTCTCCGAATGACCACTTGTCTCCTCCTTCCGGAACGGTAAAGGCAAATGACATTTTATCAATTAGTCCTTCTTGGATTCCTTTGTATAGGTCCCTGTTGCTCTGCGTGTCTAAGAGAGTCGCATTTATTTTCAGTCCTTTCTCATCTTGGATAAGCAACAATGACTTGTTACGTGTACGAGCCATAATCATTACATTGTCGTTATGGTTATAACGGAGCGGAACATCTTTCATGTCGGTTTTATCAAGAGCTCCCTTTTTAATTGTTTCTGTAAATGACCGGCTACCATATTTGTGTGTAGCCGGTTGGTCAAAAGTGATCGCATAGCCTTCAATAATCATCTTGTCCTCGGTGTTATCTACCGCTCTGATTTCTATAAGCCTGCGTTCATAATCATTTTTCTGTGGCACTATTATCATCCTCCTTTGGCTTAGCTTTGTTTTGCATTTGATACTTATTTGCGATACTTGAGTCGACATAATTTAGACTTTGGAGTCTTATATCTCCACCATCAAATGGCTCAACACCGAACATATCATTGATCTGGTTAAGGGTTAGAAGCCTTGTCTTAGTAGCGAGATCTGCAAGCAATAATTTATCAGCTTGGGCCATGTAATTTACTTTGCTGTAATAGCACTTTATCCGGTGCCCTACATCTTGTTCCCGGACAGTAAAAAGGCAGGCCGTCATTGCCTGCTCGAATTGGATAATAAATTCTTCAATTGCTGTCTGGTAAAATGCGCTGTGCTGAGTCCCGGTGTAATCTCCGGAAAGTATCGCAGCTGATACTCCGTAACGCTCCTGGATAACCGATTTTAGAAACGTCAAGGCATTATCCGGTATATCTGCTGCTTTGATGTTTACCGGTGTAAAGTCACCACCTAAGTCAGTAGCAACCATACCGCTCTTGCTTGTGGTAAGATGGCTTTCAAAATCTGATCTGATATCGGTCAGTTTCTTTGCATCGGCTAATGTCTTAGCATGATATACACCCTTAATCTGTAGGCTGGCTTCAATACTCTTTGGTAGTCCCTGTATCGTCTTATCCAGTGCATCTATGGTCCTAACGATATCATAGTCATTAGCCCTCCCCTGATCGTCACCACCTCCAACAATGGTGTTTGCTCCTCTTCTCCATTTCAAGTGGATTAAGTCTGCATACGGCAATGTATAATTGCTCCCATCTTCAAAGTCGAATTTTATTTCCCATACCTGGCCTTCATTCACTCCAATATAAACTCCCGAAGGTTTCAAAGGATAGAATGCAATGTATTTTTTGATCTGCCTGCCATCCGGAAGAGTTATAATCTGATATTGTGGATAGATAAAAGCATTTCGGTGCTTTCTTCTTAGCCATTCAACATTAGAAAGAAAGTCGCTTGTGGTCTGTAACGGATTAGGCTTAAACCGGAACAGCCTAGTAATATCATCGTTTTGGATATGTATCTTATCCATGGCTGATACCACGCTTTTTATCTCGATTTTTCCGATTTCGCTTGCCACTCGATCGATAGCATTGTTCACAAAATCAGATAGGTAAATGTCTTTCCCGAAGCTCGTGAAAATCGGTTGTGAATCGGTTAGCCATGCCCCATATATATTTGTTTTTCCGTTAATAACACCTTTTAAGTAATTAAATACTCCCATTTTTCACCTGCTTTCTACGTTATCAAGCTCATAAATTCTGATCGGTACCATTCAAGAGTTGCGTATGCATCAATCTTAGATGCTGTACCATCTATTCTTTTGGTTTTTTCCATCTTTGTCGGCATAATCCTTCCTAACTTATCTAAGACGATGCCGGTATTGCGGAAGCACCAAAGGCATACCGGGTTGTTTTGATAATTAACTAATCCGCTCCGTATATCTGCCTCAAGCGTCCGCATTGGATTGTTTAATACTTTAAATTCCTGTGGAATGTTTACCGTGTACTTTTCTCCAAATATCTCTTCGTATCTATTTACAAAGTCTTTAGCAAACCGGTTATCATATCCAGATTTAAAAGGCTTTAGATCATACTCTTCCAGTAATTCAAAATGCCAATCCGCAACTACGGATGTTTCAACCGAGTTCCCAGGCACTATCGTTAACCAGCCTTCACGCTCCCACTCTCTATAGTCAACATCATCCGGACTATCTTCTAGCTTGCTTGCAGGTAACCAATACCTGGTGTGTAAATAGGTTTTTCTGTCGTTCGGTTTTTTAAGTAAAATAGTTGATGAGCAAAGATCCGTTGTCTCTGCAAAATCATTTCCCGATATATAAAAAGCCCCGGTAAAGTCTTTTAAATCAAAGGTGTCAAGGTTTATTAATTTGCTCTCCGGAAGCCATGCGGTTGAGGCTGATTGAGGAAGGTTAAAGTCCTTGGCTAGAACAAAGGCTCTTGTTGCTGAACTCTCCTTTGCTTCATCTACCATCTTTCTCAGAAAACTCCACTTTTTAATAACTCCTAAATCTGGATTGCTTTTATTCCAAGTGCTCTCATCTCTCCATATTTCCTCTTCACTGTCTTGGGTGTGCAGCCATACCAACCATCTTGGTCTGTCGAGCTCACCTTTCAATACCTTTCTTGCTTCTTTCAGCCTTTCATCAAGGTATCCGTCTCTAATAAACCCATCTGTGGTTAGTTCTCCATATATGGGCTCGTCTTGCGTAGATAAAGCCTGTCTTATTGGCATTGTTGAGGTATTATCTTTTAGCTCATGAACCTCATCCACGGACCCAACCTTAATATTCTTTCCTTCTTTTGCTCCTGTCTTGGCAGATATCTTTCTGATATTGCCTTTATTCTGAAAGCTGAATTTCCCTTTGGTTTTTCTCTTTTTGGGGTTACCAAAGAACATGCCCTTAATATTCTTTCTTGTAACCTTCGCCAGCGTCCGGCTTTCTTCTCGCATGGCATCTATTGCCTGAAACATTAAATCCGCTTGTTCGTAGTCGTTGGAGGAACAAAGTATCTTAGTTCCCATTTCGCCGCAAAACCATTCGGCTAAGTCCATAGCTGAGACTAGAGGGGTTTTCCCGCACTTCCTGCCAATTAATAATAAATATTCTTGATACAGCCTTACCCATTTATCAATCTCAGGCTCAAAAATCTTAAAACTATAAAAAGCTTCGATAAATGCTTTCTGCCTTAAGGTCAAAATAAAAGGCTTCCCGGCAAATGGAGCCTCATAGTGTTTGCATTCTTTTTCGATGAATTTAATTCTTATGTCCGATTCTGCCGTATCAAATCTTATATCCGGATTATCAAAGTGACTAATCAATATATCCAACATCATCATTAATTCGTTGCCTATGATGATTTCTTTTAACTTACATTTTTCTGTATATTCGAGCAGCCATGAATTTGGATATAGCTCTCTTAACTCTTTAACTCTATTCGTATTCGTCAAGATCATCATCCTCATCATCATTTTCTACAGCAAGATGTTTCATGAGCTTGTCCATAATATTGGTATAACTGGCCGAATGCTTCGCGATCTCTCCGGATATAGGAAGGGTACGCTGCAGCTTTGCATTTTCGGGATGAAATTCTACCAATCCTGATACAATAGCCTGCTCGTTTAGCCGTTTTAAATAAATCCGCTCACAGGCCGCTTGTTCAATTAACCCCTGAAGGACATTCAGCTTGTTTTCATCTGCACCCTTAAATTCATTTTTAAGCCGGTCGATTTCGGCTAATAATTCAGCATTACCCATGTTCTCACCTACTCTCTGTAATTCTCAGAAATTCAAAATCAAAAAGTCAAAATTTCACCGTGTATCACTCCGACAACCCAATCACAGTTATTAGCCATCAATAGATTTCATGACCCCGGGGAGGTGTCTTTTATACTCAACTGAGTACACTCCATCATTATCCATTACTAACATTTCATATTCGGGAAGTTCGCACATCGTTTCTACTTCTTCGAACTTATCACTGAGTGCAATATACTCTATTGCATCTCTTATGTAGCTTTGCTCTGATCTTACTACGAATAAGTCCTTTGTAATCTCGGATAGTATTTTAACTGGTATTTTTTCTATAAGCTTATTACTTATATAAATTCTTCCTGCTCTACGCTTCATGGTCGTTAACTCCTTTCATACTTCTCCCACCATTCCATAATATAATCAAGCCAATCGCTCGGCTTATCACTTTGTTCCAATCTTTCAATGCATTCTTCCTTTGTGCTCTCACAATAGATCAGCTCCGCTCCTAGCTCTTTGGCTAGTCGTTCTCTCTCATACTTATCAGGATAACCACCAATGATATAAGCATCATACCATTGTCCATACCTGGTCTTAATCTGGTCCAGTAAATCATCCCTTAGTTTGAATATATTGAACCTAACATTGTTTGGCTTAACATATTCCTGCTGGAATGTTACTGCTTGCCATAGCGCATCCATATCCATAACGATATCACCGTGCTGCATCATGTCTTTTACCATAGTTGTTTTACCTGATAAAGGAGAACCATAAATAATGTATACTTTATGGTGATTATGAAAGCGGTCATGCTCTTTATTGTGGCACTTACAGCATATAATCTCAATGTGAATAGGATTGAGTGATATGTTTGGATCCGTTACATTATCCTCGGTAAGCTTAATCTTGTGATGACCTATCAGGCTAGTGAAGTGTTTTGGCCTATGCCCGCACCGTTCGCACTTGCCGCCGCGCTCTATCTTAAGGTTGTAAGACAGTTCTCTCCATGGTTTACTGACATAAAATAGAGTTAAATTATCCATTGTATCACCTACCAATATTTCTTACTGTCAATACTCTTATCATGTTCAAACCGCTCACGATCAAGTGCGTCCTTATTTTTCATGTGTTCTATTCTTGCTTTCTGCTCCGTAGTTGCCATATCCATGTGATCAGCTATCCAATCAAGGGCTTTCATCTTATCGGCAAGTTTTAACTTAATTCCATCCTTGCCTTTTGATATCTCGCTTATCAATGTACCATCCACCATCCAACTCTCATTTACGTCAACATAACTCATGTCAACTGTAGCTTCTCGGCCTTCATTGTCTGAGAATGTAACTTCTCTCACTCCGAATGTCACATAATCCGTGATGTCAGAGAAGGCCATATCCATATACTTCTGAAAGATATCTCCTGGCTCTAAGAATGATTGGTTTAGTTTCCCTTGTTTAAGCTCTGCTATCTGGTCTTTAATCTTAGGGTTTCTTAGGGAATTGCTTCCCTCAACCATTGCTGTCTCGTAGGAACACTCATAAGCCTTTTTATACGCCTTAGTAGCATTAAAGTATTTAATATAATTTAAACAAAAAAGCCTTTGCTTATCGGTCAGTTTGGGATTCTCCATCACCTGCTTGACCTCATCTGCAATCGGCTCTCTATTGTTATTTTTATTTCTTTTGGAGCGTTCCGTATTCTTTTGAAACGTTCCGTTCATTTTGTCATCCCATTTATCCTTCGATTTCCACCCTCGGATAGTACCGTCCGGAAGATTAAGTTGACTTGCAATCTCAACCAAATCTATAAAACCGTCGTATTGCTTATATATTAAAAAAGCTTTGTCTCTGTTCGGGTCTCTTGCTCTTGGCATATCACCACCTCTCAATCGTCTATATTAATCATCCGGCTTCCCACCTGCCTATCTTGTATGGATGATACTGCCCCGGCTTTCGACACACCTAAATTTACGCAATAGAAAAGCACCCCGAAGGATGCTCTATAAATCATTATAAATTTATTTATGTTTTAACTCCATAAACGTATCCATGGCTTTACTTACAAGCTTGTTTGATATGTCAACATTTAATATATCACAGTCTTTCTCAATAATATCAAGCTCGGCTAATGTCAGTACAGTTGTTTTTATAAATGATATTCTTAAGTATTCATTTACCATCGATGTGTCATTAATATAACGTAAATTATCGTTTAAATTACCATTCTCAATAAGTCTTTTTATTAATTGATCATCCTCAGATGCCATTGCAAATTGAGAATTGACCATTAACTTTATGAACAAATCACTTAACTTCATTTTGCTACTCATTTACACCGCTCCTTCCCACCCAAATACTACCACATTTCTCCAGTATTTGCAACAAAAAGGAAAAGGCACCGTTTTGATATATCCCGGTGCCCTGCCTCCGCTCTTGGAGGTCTTATATAGTATTATTGGCTAGCTGCCATTACTTTTGTTAAAAAGGCACTCTGAATTCGGACTTGCCGGACAATTCAGAATGCCTTTTACTGGAAACAATATATGGACTAAGGAAGTACTTGATAACTATTTATAAATATTTCATCGTAAAAAATTATAACATGTTTAAAAGGGAATGTACAGGGTGCGAAAACGGTCATTTGTCAAGTCCTATATTGCATCCGATCCGAATAGATATATTGCTATTTCATTAACTATCTTGTTCTTCCAAATACGTATTGTCTTTTCATCCTTCTCTAGCAATTCCGCAATTTCTCCGAAGGTATATGTATCCCCTTCCGGCTTCTTTTGGAAGTATCTCAATTGCAGGACCTCATACTCTTTCCATCCACGGACTTCCTTCAAAGCCTTCTCTACACGTTCCAAATCGCTTCTACTTCTTTCGAGTGATTCCCTTCTAAATTTCATCATCTCATCATCGTTCGGCACTGCTTTAGTTTTACTATATCTAACTATACTTCCTGAGGATCTCTTATTCATCATCTCGAAGTAGCTGTCCTCATTATATACATGTTCCCTAAGGGTATTAAAATTATAGAGCAGTTTTTCTGTATTCTTAAATGTCTCATCTTTAAGTACCTTCATACGATCCAGAACAGTAATTTTATTGATTTTCTGTATAGTCACATTTACTGTATTCTCAATCAGTTCCATATCACATTTTGCCAAATGTATGCCCTCCAATCCTGATGCCACGAGATTTCATTCTATAAGCTTAAGCTCTATGTCTATGTCCTCCGGTATATTATCTTCCCAGATGAAAGAATTCTTAAGTATATAATTGTTATAAGAATTCGCTGTTTTGTTAGCTCTCATCTTGGCCTGTTCAGCCCATGATTGCTTTTCCTCATTTGCACTGTCCTTATATTGAAGATATGTGAGCTTGTCCGTCTCATAGCTGCTTATCATTGCCCTGCAAGTATCTTCAACTTTTTTGATCGTATCGTAATTCGTAACATCATCTACCTTCTGGATCTTAAAGAAATAATTATTAATTACTCCCCTGCCTGAAGGTGTGATGTAGAAAATGATTAACCCAATAATCAATACGATAACAAATAGTCCTGCTGCCTTACAAAGTTTATTCATTGATGGTACCTACTTTCAAGATAGGATCCGATACTTCAAATGGAATATCAGAGTATAGATAGGTGCCTGTCCATTCCAGGTATTTGCCATCCGGTGTAAAGAAGAATATTCCATCGTCATTATAACCGTATGATCCATCTACATCAGCAAGCCAGTGGTTATAATCATCCCATGTTCCAGTCTCTCCCTGATTTATCTCATAATACTCACTATCCGGAGTTAAGTAAGAATTAAGGCTTGATACTTTACCATCCACTATGAATGTGCCAATTATTGATCCACTCTCAGTAAATAATACTATGTATCCCAGAGGCTTCTCGATTGCACATATCAATGTATTCGCCTTCTCCCTCTGACCATTTACCCAGTATGCCCGGCGAATAAGATTGTATCGCTCTAATGAATAGTCGATATCAGTTGGTGTCTCCTGATTAGAAGATAACGTTTTTTGAACCTCTTCCTGCTTCGATGTATCGCTTGCAGTGACTGTGGTGTCACATCCTACCAGGCCATAAACAAGAGCTACGATTAACATTACTGATAAAATTCTCTTTCTCATAATAAATCTCCTTCACAATTTTATTTATTTACATTAAGGCTTCACTATCTATCATCTTTAGTGCCTTTATCACCAATAGGTTAATCCGGTATTCCTCTATTAGATTTGTCCGGCCCCCTAACATATTCTCGTATCTTTCGTTCTCCTCTTCAAAGTACTCTATCGCTCTCTCTATTGTAATTTCTTCCGGATTCTTTTGTTTGTTCGGATCACATGTTTCGCATCTACTGGTATCTTCATCTGGGCATCTTTCGCATTGAGGATATCTGGCCATAATTGCTGCCTCACTCTCTAGATGATTTTACCACCATGCTTGTACTTCCGGTGCCGGTTGTACTCCATCTTCTCTGTTATCGCTTGGTCAATATCGATACCATACATATGACAATTATCTAAGACTCTAATTATTACATCTGCAAATTCAGAAGGAACACCTTCCGGCTTCTTTAGTTCACAGTCAATGCAATCTATTGGTAATTCACATTGATCAAAATTCTCACAGCTGCTATGATGGGTTTTATTGATTTTATGTCCATGTCGGTATTCTTCCCATGCCTCAGATAGTTCACCATGAATATTTGTGATTGCATCCCCGAAGGCTACCGGATTATCATGCCATCCTTTTTTAGATGCATCATTATATATCTCTGCTGCCAGGTTATTTAAATATCCCATCCTCTTTTTATCTCCCTTCTGATAAATCAAATTAATCCGTGAAACATAGCCGATTTTACATCTATAAAACTTGTACATCCATGCTGTTTCAATGCATTAATCTGTTCTACAGTCTGTGGCTCTGCGGCATATCTACTTTCTATAAGCTCGCAGTCAGATATATTAGCCATTGATGGAAAAGGATAACCGCTAGGTATTAATTTCCCCTGTTCGTTGTTCACTCCGCATACTATCCATTTTTCTCCGCTTGGCTTATGTAATACTAAATCATTTGGTCTTATTTCGCTCATATCTTCCTTTCCGATGCCCTGAATGCTTGCAAGATCAACTTGCTTCGCTCAGACATCTAGGGTCTTATTGATAAATTACAGTTTTATTCATTTGCTACGCACCTTTCTAATGTGCGAATCATCTCAATAACTTGATTTTTGCCATAAGTATTTTTGTCAGCTTCTTGAACCTTGGTTATTAAATCATACAATGCTTGATTATACGATTGATCGTTGCAGCCAATTTTTAGCCTATTTATGCTTTCTTGCATTTTATCTGCTATTACCTTTGACTGAGCAATTTCCGATTTTAATTGTTCGATTTTATTTTCCAGTCTTGAGATACTGGAATTTAGGTTGCTTATCTCTCTGTCTTTAGCTGCAATCTGACTATTGAGATTGCTAATAACCACATTCTGTGTTCTTAAGTCATTTGATAAAGTCTTGTTCTGGACAAGTTGCTTTTCAAGTTCCTCGTTTTTCTTTATAAGGACTTGAACTTTTTCATATTCATTGTATAAAGAAAGGCTTAAATCACTTACGGTAAGAACCTCCTGTTTACCGATTACTGTAAGTTCTGTTTCATTTTTACTCTTTGTTTTTAAACCGAACATATTATTAAATTCCTTTCCGCTCAATGAGCTAAATTACAGTTTAGTTCTGCACCACCTGGAACACCCATAAATAACTATGCGATTTTCGTGCATGCTTCTGCTTGCGTGTAACCTTTGGCTTTCTATCGTTTACCAGGATAAATAAATCCTTGGCATAAAGCCCCATTTGTTCAGCTATATCCTTTATCTCAATATGGCTCCATTTTTTCTTACATCCCTGTATTTCATCTTGGCATTTGCAAAGGATATAACCATCTTTTTTTGTTATCCTGATTAATTCCTTTAATCCTGATTCGTATAGATCAATAATATCATCATGCGTGGTGTACCTGGTTGTATTATAACAATCAACCATTCCTTTTAGGTTCGTGATTCTTGCATACGGAGGATCTATTACGCTATGATTAAATTCTTTATCCTGGTAAGGAAGATCACGGAAGTCTGTTCCGGTTAATATATCACTTCCAACTATTTTATACTTTTTTGTATCTACTTTTCGCCAGAAGGCACCTTTGCCATATGTAACATCAGCTATTTTATCGCCCTCAGAGAAATAAAGAGCCGTCACCTTTTTAATCAACCCCGCATTTGTTCCGATATGTACCGAATAGATTGGATCATCTATTGCTATCACATTTTCACCTTCTTTCGTTAACTAACGGCTCCAATCCGGTACCAGAATAAAATTATAGTTTGGTTCACCACTGATATCTTCAATCTTCATCTTCAAACATGCATCTCATTGTATGTTCGTTAATGGCGCTGATATTATAATTAATATCATCAATCCATTTTCTGATATCTTCTGCCAGTTGCTTATTATCTGTAGCATCGGCATATGCTAACAAAGCCTTTCTTGCAGCTTCATCCTTGTCTGGACGTAATACGAAACACTTATTTACAAGGCTTCCGTCTTCAACCTTCCGAACGATATATTTGATTTTTAGTCCTTCCATAAAACTTCCTTTCCGTGCTAATGCACTAAATCTCAATTTAGTTACTCAAATAGACACCGCTTCCATCACCGCTAACTTCTAAAACTTCACCTGATAGAGAATATAAGTTTCTACCGTTATCATCCGTATCAAATACACCTCCTGCTTTCAGTTCCTTTTTTGATACAATTGTACTGAAGTTGACAGTTGCTCCGCTTGGCATATCCTCTAATATGTTCATGAGCTCATATACTTTCATAATGCTCCTTCCCGTGCTTATGCACTTCTTAATTTACAGAATCAATATTTACTTTACCGGTTACGCGTATTTAGATCTTCTGGTGCTCTCCGGCTTTACTCTGGTTCTCTTATTCTGATTGTATTTGACTGCATACTTTGAGAATTCCCAATAGGAGAAGCTCTCATAATATCCATTGTGGAATATGCTTATATGGGAAGGGTAAAACCTATCTATTGTTGCTGTATATGTCCCTGTCGTTTTGCCCTTTTCGTTGATTGTCCTTATAGTTACTTCTTCACCTGCGACAAATTGTTTCATTACTCCATCCTTAATCTGCTGGACTGTCAATTCTTTTCCTCCATTTCTCATTGATATACAAGAACATTTGTTCTATAATGTGATTACTATTTTCTTGAGGTGATACTATGCCATTTCTACAGCCAGATCACCGCCCTCAGATTAAACACCCTTCTGGGCATCCGGTGGAAGTCATTACAACCCATAAAGCTTCCAGAGAACTTAAGCCACTCTATTTTCGTATCGAAGATGATCGTCAGGAGAGGTTTACTTTCATGCTCTCAAGAGCGTTCATGAGGAAAGAAGAGAACTACATCATAACCTTTGAGTGTACTTATGATGCATATGGGATAAGGAATAGCATTGTATTGGTCTTTGATGTTACCAAGTGTCAATGGAGGGTTGGATAGATCCTGCACTCTCAACTTCTTCCTTTAGTCTGTAATACTTATCCATCCAGTTACACATATTGTTATAATTTTTATTTGCTTCTTTCGTTAACCTATCCATAGCCCTCTTATACTTTGCTATAATATCTTCAGATTGATTGTTATAATATTTATCAGCTTCCCGATTAAGAGCACAGACAAGGTTGATAAATAAAGTCTCAATCGAAAGAGATAAAGGTACTTTCTTTGGATTTTTTAATACACTAGTTCCGTCCATTACCCCTATATGCGAAGGGATTTCTGCTTTTACCTCTTCATAAAGCCATTCTGGCATTACATAATAGTTATAATTCCCGATAAAGCTTTTGGCAGCCTTAGAGTGAAAATCAGATTTCGTTACCTTAATCTCATAAGCTCTCCATATTCCTTTACGGTCTACTGTTACGTAATCAACTCTTTCTCTCCCGAATGTAACTTCAAATGCTCCGTACACACCCATTTGTACTGTATTGGAATATAGCTTTTTCTCAATATCAATGGTTTCCTGCGTTTTCAATTACATCCTCCTATATCACTCCTGCTGCCGGTTGGCATATAAAAACTTCTCCAGCTCATCATCCGTAAAATCACTCTCTGGAATTCCGAATTGATTGAGCAAGTTGCGGAATTTAAATTTGCTTTCTCCTAATCGATTAGCCCATTTGATTGCTTCTCGGTGCCAGTAGTCTTTCTCTGACTTTAAAGCCTTGTTTTCCTCTTCCAATTTCTCTATTCTTTTTACTCGATACCCCATACAATTCCTTTCCCCCGGAGGTCTCTGCCTCCGGGATGCTATGACATGGCCATTCAAGTTCATTGTGATATGTATACTAAATGGCACTAAACTACTGATTGATTGTTACCTCCCAGCTCTCGCCGGTGTTGGTATCAACTACTCGAATTAGATTGATTCCCTTGCTTCCATCCAGGTATACTTCAATCTCACCGGTTACATCATCATATTTTACTTCAATATTTGGTTTCGCTACCGATTCCTGTGAATGAACGATATCTGCCTCCAGTACCTCAAAATGTTCTTCAGGCTCATTCATTACCTGGTCTTCTGACTGACTGACTTTGTCCTGCTGCCATGAAGTATCCTCTTGTTCATCCTCATCCGATTGCTCCGGTACCATCTCCGGGTAATCCTCAATCTCTATCTGGCCAGGAAGCGGAGCTTCTTCCTTTGCCTTCTCCGGCTTCTTCTCTTCTGACTTCGGAGTAGGTTTGTTATCTTTAACTGGCTCTGGCTTCTTTCCAGCCGGCTTTACCTCCTGTTTTGGTTCGTACTTCGGTGCCACTGGCTCCGGTATCGGATCGGGCTCCGGCTCTCCGTAGAACGCAACCCAAGGATCCTCCAGAGACATATCGAATACCATTAAAAGGTCATGAACAAAATCTTCGTATGTATAATTCGTGGTCTCTCCACCAAACTTGTTGTATTTGATATGGTCCTCTTCGAACATCAATATTGCCATACCTTTTCGATACATCAAATGTCCAGAAGGATTGATGATCTCTGCTGCCTTAAGATTAATCTCATTATTAACACGATAAACCGATAATAGCTTTGCCAGTACAATCATCGCTTCTCTTCTTTCCTTCAGTCGGAAGAAGTCTATCAACAGTTCTTTAGCATTCGGAATCCGGTATTTTTCATCCACTGAAAATTGAGGTTGCGATTGAGTAATATCAAGGCTTTCCTCTGTTTCATGCGCATGCGCATGAACTTCATTTTCAGCTGTCATTTCTTCGCTGTTCATCCTCTTAATTTCTCTTATTTCTACTCTGGTTGTCCGATCGGATACCAGTTTCAACTGCTCATCGGTCAACGATAACATCTCAGACAATTTACTCCATCCGTAACCTGCATATTGAGGAAGGAGAAATGCACTGTTTCCGTCTACCGAGTACCGCTCATTGATACTCATAAATCTTGATGCACTCGTCTGACTGAGGCTATATTCCTGTTCAGCAAATTCCCAGATGTCAGTATAACCATCTGCCTTATACATTTCCCCGTCACGGATCTGCTTTAGGCGGTACCCGATACTAACAAAGCTTTCTGCAACGCTGCTAAGTTTATCCCGGATAATACTCTTAATCTCTTCATAGCTCTGCTCCTGTAATACTTCCGTTATTACTTCTTTTACCATAACCAAGCCTCCTAATAAAATTTGCCACCCATTAGTTTTTTGATGATCTCATCTCGCTTATAAATGCCTGCGAAATTCTTTACCTTGCGAAAATGCTTTTCTATGTACCTCTCCGATTTCCTTAGGATGATGGCTATCTCAGAGATCGAATACTCTTCATCCGGAAACCGTTCGTAATAATAGCTTTGTAAATCTCTCTTAAGTTTCAGATTAACCTCCTTATTCATATGAGGGCTATTGTTTCCTAAATGCTGCTCATATGATAATTCAATCATGTTATCTTCAATATCAAGCCCTCTCTGAGAGCGGAAAACAATGTGATGATCGTGCCCTCCCATCCTATCCGCACCTCTTTTCATCATAAGTAATTTCCATAAGATCAGCCTCGAGTATATCCGCTAATAGCTCACCTGCGAAAATACCACCTCTAACTCTTACTTTATCTTCTCGTAGTTTACGGTATCCCTCGATCCTGTTTTTCTTGCTACTTTCTGCAAGCTTTTTATCTTCTTCGGTCAATCTCTTCTGAATTTCTTTTTGCCACTTTTCCAGAAACTTAGCAGCTTCTTTGATATCGGGATTCTGATTGTCTCCGATAGTGCGCTTCTGCCGGATGGTACCGTTCGGTTCAACTTCTAGTGTATAGTACGGCTTCTTGATATCATCCTTTTTCCGTAAAAACAAAATATATGATTCCCGTTGATTGATCCTGTCAAAGTATCGTTCTGTTTTGTCCATGCAGTGCTGCAATATTTTCCCTTCTACTATGATGTCCTCGATTCCCCTTGGAGCAACAATGGCATAAACTTTATCTTCATATTCATACTTAGCCTTATTTTCAACGCATATATCATCAACTCGTGAATACTTTTTCGCTATTTCACCTGCTTGTATAGCTACTTCTTTGTTCTCGATCATAAGAACTACGTCATTATGGGCTTTCACTAAATTCTTAGGTTTATAAATAAGTTCATTATTTACATCCATTTTTACCCTCTTGGCCATATCCAGGTAATCCTTCCATGTCGATATCAATCCTTTTGTACTCTTTCCAGTATTAATACATTGTCTCTTCAAGTAGTTATGAATTTTCACCTCGCTCATATTTTTCAAAATAAAGTTCAGTTCAATCGGGTGAATACCTTCTTTATCAAGCCATGCGATTATCTCATCCGGAATGCTCTTTTTATGTTTTGTCTCGTAATTCATCCATTCCAAAAATATATATCCGCTGTTATTCTTCCTGATCCGCTTAAGCTTTAGCTTATCAATCCCTAGCATTTTATGAAGTTCTCCGCTTGTCTTCACTTTTAAATCAATTCTCCTCCTTACAACGTCATATGCTAATCTTGTGAGCCCTGCTTTTGCCATCTGTTCTAAATATCTATCGTATCTCAGTGCCAAAAGATACGATTCCGGATCAAGTTTCTCAATCCCTTTAATCATCTCTGGTAGGCCTGTCCTACTTAATTCTTTTTGTGAAAGAGAAGGTATTGTTTTCCCATATACTTTCCCACTGCTTGACGAATAATATGATGCCGGAGTTGTAGCTATCCATCTGGTTTCCATTTGCTTATATTCACCATAATAATATGCGCTTGCAGATAGTTGATCGTTATATATAACCCTGCGCCTTTCAAAACAGGCTACTTCCGGTTTCATATAATCTCCATTTCTATAATGCCGGTATCCGGAGAATTCCCTAACTACAAATCCATCTTCACAACGTTGTAGCAGAAATATAACTTCTGTATCAGTATAGAAATTGTTGCCTACTTTTCCGGTTGACTTATATACTATGTCATGCCCACAGCAGCTGCACTTTCCTGATTTGTTATTTTTTGGTTGCTTAACCGGAACTGTCTTTTCGCACCATGAGCAGTACCCCTCAGCGGCCCCTCCCTTTTTATATTCATAAAATATAAAATTCGAAGTCAATCCAACTTTATTTACCCACTTATCCCAATCTTTAGGTTTCTCTGGTATCTGCTCCATTGCTAGATCCCATGGATCCGTCTCTCTTCGATGTCTGCGAATTAGTTGATCTTTTCTTACTTGCAGCTGATAATCTAGTAGACCTTTAAATCCTCCATTTTTGACATCAAGATATCGCTTGATATTATTAGTTCCATCATTGTTAATCCATTTGCCGGAGTGTCTTACGTATTCCGGCCAGAAAAGCATATCCAGCTTCGCTTCTGTCCACCTCTTGTTTTCATGGTCGTAAGTAATAAATTCTCCTGAAGCTTTGTTTATGTATAGGTCATAAACAGATGTCTTTAATCCAAGTCTCATTAAATTCGATAGGAAAAAGGAAACTTTGAGAATGCCATTTAAATATTGACACCTCATATATAACCCATATTTGTAAACCTCGCATTTCTGATCTGACCACTGAGATATTTTTTTCTTTTCAGGTTTATCATCATTCGCCATTCTCATCATTGCCGGTGTAGCTTCAAGCCTTCTTAGTTTTAACAGCAGCTCTTTTTTCATAATCCACCTTCTTTCCTTCCACGTCGTACCATACACCTGGGAAAAAGTTTATACCATCTACCACAAAAACTGATATCGACTCAATCAGATTTCCCTTTTTAAATTCTTTGACATATCCAAGTACTGTACCAAGCTTTCCAGATGCAATCGGATTTTTTCCCCTTACAATAGCAAATATACTCTCAGCAATCCCTTCATCCTTCTTTACTCTGCTATTCCATTTTCTGGTCGGATGCTGAACTATATATCTAATACTTACTGCAACAAATTCCTCTATTGTCAGTTTTTTTAACAATTTCAATTCCGTACAAGATATTTTCGAATCCGATCCATCCTCATGAATATCTCCTGAAGCTTCAACGATATAATAAACTGAGTTGTTCCAATTAGGATAATAACTAAGACAATCCAATGGGTCTTCAGCACAATGAAATCCGTTTTTAACACAATTTGCTTCCGGTTCCTTATGTATCGATCCTTCTTTGAACTGATACCCCCTGCATTTAAGATCTTTGTCAAATCCCTTATATGCTTTCATCCCTTCTTCCTCCTTAGTACATGTAATATTCTTTCTCCATTAAGTAAACATCCATATTACGAACGGATAACCCAACGAATTGATTCCCATTTCTTTGTTTTTGAGCTATTTCAGTCAATTTCTTTTCACAGTAATCAACGCAGCCCTGTAGAGTTTTTCCTTTCATCCTTACAGTCTTTGCAAACTCTTCATTTGAGCATGATGTCATTAAGTAATTAACCAAATCATCCAGTATACCGGTAATTACCTTACCTTTAACATTCTTACGCTCCAGCTCCAACTTGCCGACTGCTGCCATAAGAGGATCCGTTAACACCGGTATATCACCATCGATGTAAGCCTGTGCGAACTCCGGATCAAGTCCATTCTCTATTGCTAATTTAATAATGCTTTCTGTATCTCCTTCATCCATAAGACCTGCTGCCGCTTGGTTAATTTCATCAGCAGAATTGAATTCTCCAAATTTTTCAAACATTACTTTCATCCTCCTTAAATTCAATCTTTACTTTCTTTGCCATGGATACTAAGCAACCCGTGTATGAATTGTAATTTGCATATTCAAAGATCACATGATACTTGTCCACCAATTCAAAGAGCTGCTGCCATAGGTCCATATTCTTAGGCGGCTTCCCCTTCGCATTCTTTCCTGTATTCAGCCACTTGAACCATTCATTCGAGTTGATTGCCTGTGTTACATACTCCGAGTTGATAACTATCTTAATATCACAAGGAAGAACAATTTCTTTTAAAGCTGCTATGCAAGCTATCACTGCTGTCCGGTTTGCTGTTGTTCTTTTGATGCCTCCATAGACCTGCTTTGTGACTGGTCCTTTCTCTGTGATATACTCCAGAAGCATATTGTATGTACCGGTACCGAATTTCAAATGCCCGGTATGGTATGCATCAACATAAATTGTTACCTCCACTATCAATCATCCTTTCTCAATCTTTTCTGATCATATGACAGTACAAATAAAATCCTCCGGTGAAGTTACTCTCGTACCTCTTGCAGTCCGTATATTTGTACTTACCCTTATACATCTTCTCAAACGTTTCCTCGTGATCCAGCTCCATACGAAAGAGCTGCTCCGCTTTTCGCTTTGTTAATTTGGTATAGCTCTTATATACTTTAGGTTGCTGTAGGTTCCTAGATGCATACCAGCGTTTTGATCCGCAGTTCTGATCTGCCATGTATCTAGCCAAACCAGCAAACCCGAAATCATCTGGCTGTAATCTCTTCGCTTCCCGTCTTCCCTTATCCCAGAAGCCCTCTACTACATCCCGATCCATCTCATTAATGATTAAATGGTGATGAACTCTAACCTTCTTTGTAACCTTTCCCTCCGGAACACAGCCGAGTACGTATATATATTTCAGATCTTGGAGGCCATTCTTTTTCCGGTACCGTTTTAATCTCCGGATGAAGTTCTGCACATCTTTTCTTGCCTGCTCCTCTGTCGGAAGATAATGATCCGCATATGTAAGAGTGACAGCCAGATCCTTTGATGTAAAATTCGCATTCACTAATCGAGTGATTCTCTTCTTAGCATTTTTATCATTCAGATTTCTCTGCGCTTCTCTTGATGGTTTCTCTTTATCCTTACGCGGTACATTCGTTCGCTTGGTATACACCGGGTAGATTTCACTCTCCACCACCTTGCCACTCACTACCGTCTTTACCACATACTGATAATTTTTTTCTCTCAGTTGTTCGATCTTTTCTTCGTGTGTCTCTTCTCCTAGAATTTCTCTATCGTATATATCCTCAGGATCATAATCATAAATCTTAGCCATGTACAGATATACACTCCTATTATGTAATTATTAAAGTGATGGTCGTTGAAATAATACCTATTACAAGGTCGGGAAAAGAGGTCAAAACCTCTTATTTTCTTGACTTTCAGACGCATATATGCTAAGATTTTTATATAAGATAACGTTAGCATATTGGCTGACTTGCCCGCCCTCTCGCCTAAGAGGACGGGCTTATTTTTACCGTTGGATTGGTATACACCGCTTTTGCTGATCCACAGCTCGGGCATACCCAATCATATGTAAGGTTCCAGTTATCATGTCCGCAGTCCGGGCAACTCACTCTCCAGAATGCATCAGTGATTCTGGTAATACCATCATTGTAATACCTCGCCTTGCTGCTCTGTTTCGTTTTGCTCATAATCATTCTCTCCATCAAATACACGATTTACAGATACCTCATAGGCCACTCTATCTTCAGGTATTCCATTTAAGATCTTTGTATATCTGCGGCTCTGGATCCTGCCCTTCAATGCTACTCGATCACTGATCCCGAAGGATGACGCAAGATAAATAGCATTTCTTCCCCATGCAACCGTTGGAATATAATCCGATTTTCCATATGGTCGATTGACAGCTACCAATAAATCAGTGATCTCTCTACCTCCCGGTGTTGTCCTGAATATAGGTGTTTTACAGAGATAACCATCAATTTCAATGGTATTGCAGTCATATAAATCAGTCTCCTGGAATACTTCAGTCCAAATGCTAAGCACCAAAGCATTTCTACCTCCATCATTCTTATGGCGGTTATAGCTCCGGAACGATCCTATGATCTCCATTCGATAATCTGTCATATCCTTCTTTATATCTACTACTCTGGCTGATACCATGACCGGTAGAATATCTGCAGCACCACTTGTTCTTAAAGTGCTTATGTATGCAATATAGAAATCCTCTCCGCATATCGTGTGACTATACTCAAAGGGTGAGCATATCGTTCCTATCACATGTACCTTATTGTTTTTTATCATGTTCTTCTCCTTTTCCTTATTCATTTTCAGATAAACTAAATTTTTCTTATGATAAATCAGATCCACTCTCCATCTACATAATGACGGCTAATAAACCATGCAACCAGGCCAAGAACTATAAGCCCCGCACTCGCTCTAAAAATAAATTGTGTGGTTGTTATCGCATTCAGCTCTAGGTTTCCATACTGACCATATATGTATAGGAGAGATCCTCCCAGTAGGATGGATGCAGCTAACTCCTCAAGCTTTAGCTTGATATTTTTATGTCTCAAGACTTGTCTCACCTTCCTAATCTTTCTTTTTACCTTGAGTGCCAAGGTAAGCAATTGTTAAACATATAATTGCTGTTATAACAACCGCTGTTAAATTCATAAGCTTGTCCCTCCTCACTTGATGGATATTTTATCCTTCCCTAGTAGATCTCTTATTTCATACATCTCAGTTTTTAATTATTCTTTCTGAAATCCCTCTTTTATGAACCAAGCAGGAATAAGAACCTTTCCGCAAAACTTCGCTCTGGGAACTTCGCCTTTTTTTATTCCTCTTCTCAAAGTTGATTCCGATACCTGCAGTATCTTAACTGCTTGCTCCAAGGTGTAATAAGCCACTTCACTCATACCACCCCTCCTATTCAAGTAAATCTTCAATCTTTACGCCAAGTAACTTAGCAATCTTTTGGAGCTTATCAACCTTTGGTGTGCTCCTTCCAGCTTTCCAATCACTTAATGTGACCTGAGAAATTCCAGTTTCTTTGGATACCTTATAAGGCGTTAAACCTTGCTCTGTAATTAACTTCAAAAACTTCCCGTACAATAATTTCCCTCCTTTCAATAAGACTAATGTCCTACTATTTCCATTTAAATACATATTGCATATACTTCGGTTTTCTGATATACTTTCAATGTCGAGTTGAAGTAAATCAAATAATTGTAGCACTACATTTTTATGTTGCTATTTTTTATTATGCTTACGTTTTATGTAGTATAGTCCAAATATACACCACAAAACGTGAGTCGTCAATAGCATGTACTAATGTTTTTTGAAGTACGATTACTTTTTGTGAAAGGTGAACAAATATGTACGAGATTTATGAACAATTATTACAACAAAATGGTATAACATCCTATAAGGTCTCAAAAGACACCGGTATAGCACAGTCAGTATTTAGTTCATGGAAAACCGGAGTCAGCACGCCGAAACAAGATAAACTCAAAATCATTGCTGATTATTTTGGTGTAACAGTGGATTATCTCATGGGAGTTGAGAGGGATAAAAATGTGCAGTACTACCTCAATGATGAGACCGCTAAAATTGCTCAAGAAGTTTTTGAGAACAAAGAGCTTCGCATACTGTTTGATGCTGGCAGAAATGCAAGGCCGGAAGATATAAGATTTGCCGCAGAAATGCTTAAAAGGATGAAAAAAGAAGAAAGCCATGAATAATAGACATACTTTGTCTATGCGAACTAGTATAATAGGGATTATTAACTTTAGGGGATGATCACACGATTAATGTGCTAATGAAGGACTTGCCTGCAAGAATCAGAGCTATTACAACTGATAATAAGGACGGGACCTATACAATATTTATTAACAGTAAATTAAACCTCGAGCAACAGCAGCGCGGATATATACATGAACTTGAACATATTTTAAAAGGTGATTACAGCAGAATTGATACAAATATAATTGAACTAGAATCGCATAAAATAAAAGCTGCTCCTACTGCGAATAGGAACAGCCTTTAGATAAATATACCGGGGTCACCGATAATTTAAATACGATATAATTATATCACCATATCCCGGTAAAAACAATGCTACCGGGCATTTTTATGCCTATTTTTAAGGAGGTTTATATGAGTGTACAAAAAAAGAATGGCCGATGGTATGCGGCTGTGTATCTTGGTACAAAAGATGGAAAACAAGAATATGAATGGTCGGAAGGATATGACAAGAAATCAGATGCTCAGCTGAAGGAATTAGAAATGAGAAAAGATGTCCTGGAAAGAAGTCACAAGGTATTAGACAGGGCAAGCCTGGGTTACCTCGCTGAAGAATGGTTAAAAACAAAAGATAGAACTGTAGCACACAGGACATATACCGGTTATAAGGAAAGTTATGAATATCATATTAAAAAGGTATTCGAAGCCAAACTGATCAAAGATATAGAGCCAATCGACATCAATTCCTTTATGACTTCTCTGAATTACAAGCCCGCTACTATAGCCAAGATCATGACTACACTTAAACAGATTTTCGATTTTGCTGTGTCAATGAACTATATCAGATCAAACCCATGTATCGGAATTAAGAAGCCGAATATCCGCACAACCAAGAAGCAAACATGGACACCTAAACAAATTAATTCATTCTTATCGCTCGATGATACAAGAAAAGCTACTTGTTATACTGCCTTTATGATTTTATTTAGCACCGGTATGCGTCCCGGTGAGGTCTGCGGAATCAGATGGTCTGATTATGATGGTGAATGCTTCCGGCCGGAGCAAGGCATAGGTAAAGAAAGAAACACAACTGAGTTAAAGAACGATAAGGCCAGGGAAGAGGTTTATCTTTCTCCTGAGCTCATTTTACACATTAATAGTATAAAAGTTATCCAGATGGATATTTGGAAGCAGCAGAAGCCTTTTGAGAGCTTTCCAGAGGATGGATACATTAATTGCTTTACCGATGATTGGCGTCCTATGACTCCTGACTATTTATATAAAGCCTTAGAAAGGATACTGAAGCGAAACAATATTGATCCAATTAGATTATATGATGCCAGACATTCTTTTGGAACCAATATGATGAAGGATGGCGTAAACCCTAAGATGGTTGCAGATATGATGCGTCATACCACCGTAAAAACCACGCTCGATAATTATTCTCATACCGATAAGACTATGTATAAAAATACTATTAAGAAGTATAATAAGAAACTGGTTTAAAAGGTCATAGAAATACCCATAGAAAAAGGGCAATAACGACTTTTCAAAAATCGCTACAACCCTTGATTTTTCTATAAGCTGTTGGGCAGACTTGAACTGCTGACCTCCTCATTACCAATGAGGTGCTCTACCAGCTGAGCTACAACAGCAAATGCAGGCTTAAGATTGTTCTATATCACTGAAGTGATTGTTTTAGATCACTAAAGTGATTGTTTTAAATCACTGAAGTGATTGTTCTATATCACTTTGAGTACCTGATTTAATTTCGTCTTAATCCTAGTCAATGCATTGTCGATTGTCTTCGGTTCTTTACCAAGAACTTCTGCAATCTGTACATATTTCAAATCCTGCATGTATAGGCCTAAGACTTGTTTTTCCAGGTCGCTCAGACGCCTTACAAGTTCATATTCTATCATACTGGTATTCTCTTTGTCAATAACTAATTCTTCAGGATTTGATACATTTTTTTGATATATTATGTCAACTAAAGTTTCCTTCTCCTCTGTATCGCTGTTTTCCCCATATGCTGGGGCATAGAGGGATATATAGGTATTAAGAGGAATATTTTTCTTGCGGTTAGAGGCCTTGATTGCGCTGTAGATCTGTCTGGATACACACAAATCGGCGAAGTTAAAGAAGGAATTATCCTTTCCGGATTGATAATCCCTGATTGCTTTATATAATCCGATCATCCCCTCCTGGATCAGATCGTCTTTATCTCCTCCGATTAGAAATAAGGCCTTCGCCTTACTACGTACCAGGTATTTGTATTTTTCCATCAGATAGTCAATGGCTGGCTGATCTCCTTGCTTGATACGTTCTAAGATTTCTTCATCGGACAGGGAATTATATTTCTCCACAGCTCCCACACTAGATCCTCCTTAACCTCTTAAGCACATTATTTGGGTCATATCTTCAGTCAAATATTAGTTAATTCGTTGCCTTACGATCTCATACGCTAATACCCCCATCGCAACAGAGGCATTGAGGGAATCTACCTTACCGAACATCGGTATCTTTGCTATATAGTCACACTTTTCCTTAATCAATCTGCCGACACCTTCGCCTTCACTTCCTATGACAAGGCCAATCGGTCCCTTAAGATTCACACGGTACATCAGTTCACCGTCCATATCCGCACAGACAAACCAGAGACCTTTCTCCTTTAGTTCTTCTATGGTGGTTGCCAGATTTGTTACCTTAGCAACAGGAAGATAATTAATCGCCCCTGCGCTGGTCTTTGCTACTGTCGCGGTTAAGCCCACCGCTCGACGCTTCGGTATGATTACCCCGTGGGCTCCTGCCTGATGCGCTGTACGGATAATTGCTCCAAGGTTATGAGGGTCTTCAATGCTGTCAAGCAATACAATAAAAGGGGGTTCTCCCTTCTCCTGTGCAGCCTGCAGAATATCATCAACCTCAGCATATTCATAGGCTGCCGCATATGCAATAACACCCTGATGCTTCTCTGTAGAGGATAACTGATCAAGACGCTCCTTCTTAACAAAGGTAATAATGGCATCCGTCTTCTTCGCTTCGCGAATGATGGACTTAATCGGTCCATCCTGACATCCATCCAGTACAAATAGACGGTCTATTGTCTTCCCTGCACGAAATGCCTCCATAACTGCATTACGGCCTTCTATAGTAAATTCTTCATATCTCATGGTACACCTCTAGCCTTTCAACCGTAATCCTTACGGCTCTATTAATATAATGAATCCTGCGTCCTGCATAATCAGATCCATAATGTCGGTATCCTTAGTCTTATACCCGATACATCTCCTGATAATACTTCTGGTAGTCACCCTTCGTGACATGCTCCATCCAGTCCATATTCTTCAGATACCATTCTATCGTAAGCTTAATCCCCTTAGCAAAGGGTGTCTCCGGCTCCCAGCCAAGCTCCGATTTAATCTTGTCAGGTGCGATGGCATAACGGAAATCATGTCCCTTACGATCCTCGACATAAGTAATCAACTGATGGCTGATGTTACTTCGCCTGGGGTCCTCTGCAGGTAATATCTCCAGCAGGGTATCGATGATAGTGGTCACGATCTCTATATTTCTCTTCTCATTGTGACCGCCTACATTATATACTTCACCTACTCTGCCGCCTTCTGCAACCATATCAATCGCTTTGGCATGGTCCATTACATAAAGCCAGTCTCTCACATTCTTACCCGTTCCGTATACCGGAAGGCTCTTTCCTGCAAGAGCATTGTTAATCATCAGCGGAATCAGCTTCTCCGGGAACTGATAAGGTCCATAGTTATTACTGCATCTGGTGGTGTTTGCGGGAAAATGAAAGGTATCCACATAGGACTTCACAATAAAATCTGCGCTGGCCTTGCTGGCTGAATATGGGCTGTGAGGATCTAAGGGAGTAGTCTCATAAAAATACCCCTCATCCCCTTCCAAAGAACCATATACTTCATCGGTTGATACCTGAACATACTTCTTATTCGGAAGATAGCCGTCCTCCGTCTGCCATGCAAGCTTTGCCGCATTAAGTAGATTGAGGGTTCCCAGTACATTCGTATTCACGAACACCTCGGGATTGCGGATACTTCGGTCTACGTGGCTCTCCGCCGCAAAATGAATTACCCTGTCAATATCATATTTCTCAAATACCTTAAGTACTGCTTCCTTATCACAGATGTCAATCTTAAGGAACTCATAATTATCCTGCTTCTCAACAGATTTTAAATTCTCAAGGTTACCTGCATAGGTGAGAGAATCCAGATTGATAATCCGAATCTCCTCCTTATACTTCTCAAACATGTACAGTATAAAATTTGATCCAATAAAGCCGGCTCCTCCGGTAACCAGATAGGTTCTCATATATTTTCCTCACTTATTTTGATTTTTATCACTTTGTTATATGATTGGAGTGTCAAAAACTATACCAATAACTTATCTTCGTCAATTCCGGACAAGTGAAACAGTTTACTGTTTCACTTGTATGCACAATCACTTTGTAATTTAGCGTGATGCAGAGTTCGAAGAACAGTATTTCATTATAGTTCCTGTTCCATGTATTCCTTGAACGCTTCTTTCCAATCCTTCATATAATATCCATGCCGCTCTCTAAGCGCCTTATTGTCAAGCACCGAATACATAGGGCGCTTTGTCGGTGTCGGATACTCGCTGGTCGAAATCGGTTCTACCGTAATATCAATACCTGCTGTCTGAAAGATCGTCAAGGCAAATTCATACCAGGTTGTGCTACCCTCACAGGTAGCATGATAGATGCCGTAGCTATCGGTCTCCATAAGGTAAATGATTGCTCTAGCCAGCTCCAGGGCACTTGTCGGAGTTCCATACTGGTCTGCTACTACACGAACGATATGATTGGTTTGTGCCAGACGCAGCATCGTCTTGACAAAATTCTTGCCCTCACCGTAAACCCATGCCGTACGAAGAATAAAGAACTTGCTGCAATTTGAGCGGACAAATACATCTCCGGCCTGCTTCGTCCTGCCATACGCACTGATCGGATTAGTCGGGAATTCTTCTACGTATGGTTCAAAGGTGAGTCCGTCAAACACATAATCCGTTGAAATATGAACCAGCTTGGCGTTAATGCATTCTGCCGCCATTGCCAGATTCTTTGGTCCCAATGCATTAATCTGATATGCCTTATCCTCCTGACTTTCGCACAGGTCTACTGCAGTAAAGGCGGCACAATTAATGATAATTTCAGGCAAATTCTCTTGTATGTAGGCATTTACTTCTGCTTCATTCGTTATATCCAAAGCCTGTATGGCTCCATCCTCACCTGTAAACACATCCGTTCGCAGCAGCTCATATTGGCTTTGTCCCTTTAACAACCGATAGAGAGCTAGTCCCAACTGACCGGATGCTCCGGTTATCATGATACGTCTCATATAAACCAAACCTTTCTTATCATATTGTGTCGGAGCAATCTGATATACAGCATACTTCGTCTACAAATCAACTATAGTATAAACAATTCAAAATCAAATATCAATCCTTTTTCAATTTCATTCCGAAACCGGATTAAGGCATAATATCATTCACAACTAACATAACAGCCGGCACTGGCCTTGTTGTATAAGATAGTTCTGCCCTTAGTCATAAAATAGATCAAAAATGCTGCAAGAAGAGTTATTATGCTTCTTGCAGCTTTCATGTCCAAAACGAAAATATCATTTCGTTTAGCTGATCATTCCGCCCACCATCCCGCTTAAGCTGCAGATGAGGAAGGAAGTAAGTAGGTTGCCAAGGGGCAAGGGCTCTGCCCGGTTCATTGCCAAGGAAACCAACATAAGAATGATAAAATAAAACACTCCCATAATCAGTCCCCATACAAACTTCCTTTGCTCCGCTTTCTTACCTACAAAGAATCCACCAACAAAGGTAGAGAGTATATAGGCAAAGATGATACCTCCGCTGATGATTGTACCAGACAAATCAAGCTTCAGCATAAGGAAGGATAAAAGCAGCAGTATAAATGCCGTTATAATATAGGAAAAAAGAAGTCCTTTCAGCACTGCAAACATCTTTGTATTTTGAGAGATTGCCTTATCCATAGGACACCTCCTGTCATTTATACTAGATGTATATTAGCTTTGTCTCTAATTTATTCCAACGTCTTAAGACAGGTACCCTACTCCACCAGTAATCCGTCCTCAGAATAATTACAGCCGGCATTCCATAACAGCCACTCCTCATAGCCGGCGCCATAAACTCCCTCGATCTGCTCCCGAAGCTCATCACCGCCGTATTCCATATGATGCTTTATCCAAGTAGCTGTAAAATCCTGAAGCCAAGGCCGGACTATTGCACTGTGTTCATCCTCCGGTATCTGCTCCAGCTTCTCCTTCGAGGCAGTTAATGCCTTACGTATAATATTCATTGGCTCCAGATCCGGATATTTGATTCCATAATTACCTTCCCCAAAATGGGAGGGGTAAATCATAGGACAGATATAATCCAGATATTTTGCCATTTCCACATAGTTCTGCCCTACCAGCCCGGCATCGATGCTGCTGCTGATAATAGTACCGTATACATCGGCTGAGACATATACACCAAGAGGCTTCAGCTTCTCGTATGCATACTTGGTAAACTCAAGAATGACTTCTTCCTTGGTCATATCCTTTGATTCCTTGCCAAAATCCGCCTTTGCTATGTCGTTACCCGTAGAGAATCTGATATAGTCAAATTGAATCTCGTCGAAGCCTACTGCTGCAGCCTGGGAAGCAACTTCAACCAAGTATTCCCACACCTTATGATTATAGGGATTTACCCATCCCTCTCCATTGTTATCCAGATAAAGAGATCCATCCTTATTCCGAATAGCGAGATCCTTCCGCTTATCGGCAAGATAAGGATCCTTAAAGGCTACGATACGTGCAATCAGATAGATATCCCGGCTTTTCAGATCCTTAATAAAGCTTTCGATATCCTTAATGGTATTCGTAGTAGAACCAATCTCCTGTGCAAGGGTGCTATCCATCTTATAGGTGATTTTACCATGGTCATCCTTAATATCAATAACCATAGCATTAATCTCCGTTGTGTCCGCCAACATAATCAACTCATCCAGCAGGTTTGAACCGGCTATTGCTGAAGTTACATAGATACCCTTCACCTTCACCGGAACTTGAGCTTCTATCACTTCAATCGCATCCTCCGAGATCGGTGGCAACGTAGGAAGCGGAGTCGGCGTTATTGCTATCGTTACAGTGGGTTCTGGCTGTCCACTACCCGTACTGTCGCTTTGAAGCTTCTCCGAAGATTTCTCCCGAACATCCGTAACATAATTCTTTGAATCAATACGCATCCAAATCGAATAACCCGCTCCGACTCCCAATCCTATTATTAACAACGATAACAAGATGGTCTGCAGCAGCCTGCTCTTTCTTCTTCCCCTCTTTTTAAAAGAGCGCTTATAATCTATATACATATCCTTCTTTTTACTCATAATAATACCCTACTTTTCTATTGTGCTTTGCTTATGTATAACCTTCATCGCAACCAAATACTTTTGTTGTAGCTACCGGGAAATCATTATCGCTTTAATTGGTTTTGTACTTTATCAAATACAGCGATGATATCAGGGTCGTATAAGCTACCTGAAGCTCCGTGAATGACCTCTATGCATTCCTCCTGAGTATAAGGCCTTTCTAATCCCCATCCCAGTAATAATGCATCGTAATTATCTACGATCGCTACAATCCTTGCAGAAATTGGAATTTCCTTTCCTGCCTTACCGGTAGGAAAACCGTTACCATCCCAACGTTCATGATGATATTTTGCTATATCGATTGCCATCCGGATGAATTCATTGTCGGTATTCAGCTCCAATATATTCGATAAAGCATCCGCTCCTGCCGTCGTATGTGCCTTAAATATTGTTTCCTCCTCCTTCGTCATTAAGGATAAGGGCATTCTGAATATTCGACTGTCAAATGAGACCATTCCGATATCATGGAGTAAAGCAGCTTTCTCAATCACATCAATAAAGCTGTTCGTAATCTGTTCCTTGAACTTTGGCGAAAGCTGCAGACTCAACGCAAGAATACGGCTATTATAGCTTACTCTATCCATATGCTCTTTCTTCTCACTATTTCCTAAGGTATAGATCTTTGCTATCGCTTCCACAACATTCTTATTGCCATCATATATCTTCCGTAACTGATCATTGATGATTTTATATAACTTCTTATTATAGACTTCCAGCTCCTGCTGCATTTTATACATCTTCAAATGAGTGTTAATCCGCATAGTGACTTCTTCTAATTCAAATGGCTTTTCAATATAATCTACTGCTCCGAGCTGAAAGCCCTTAATCTTATCCTCCACAGAATGCAAGGCAGTAATAAAAATGACAGGAATATCTCTTGTATTCGCATTTTTTTTCAGCATGGAACAGAAAACAAAGCCATCAATCTCAGGCATCGAGATATCTAAAAGAATCAAATTAGGTAGCAATGCCTCGATGGCACTTACTGCCTGTCTTGCACTGGTTACCGGTCGTGCAGTATATCCGGCTTTGCGAATCATCTCGGTTAAAACGATCAAATTAGCATTTACATCATCCACCACCAAAATATTTGGTTGCGAAAATGACATGTTATCCATCTTAATCTCCATTCTGCCACCATACTGCAATTTTCTGTTCCCATTAATTTGCTATAGAGGCTTTGAGTTCATTAATCAAGGTTATAGAAACATCATAATTTTCCTTACGGACAGCCAACAGCAGACGAAATACGATCTTAGCGATTTCTCCAAACTCCGGGGTCAGCTGCTTCTTGATATAATATGCCAGTTCCTCTGCCTTATCCCAGCTTTCCATCTCAATACAGATTGAGAGCTTTTCAAGGGCCGAGTTGATATTTTTATATATAGCTTCCTTGGATATAGGCTCTGCGTTTATTTCCTTGAAGGAGCCGCCTGCCTCCTTGAGTAATCGATCAATATAGCTGATATAATCGATCTCTTGCGTAGCTGTCCCCTCATAATTGGTATCGGCAAACTCATTATAATTATTAATATCTTTTGTAACCATTTTACTGCCATTCCCTTGCTTTTCTTCCTGCTTCTGAAGCGGTAATCCTAAGCGAACAGAGAAGGAAAAGGTGCTTCCCTTGCCTATCTCACTGTCAACACCGATTTTACCATCCATCGCTTCAACCAGCTTTTTGCATATGGCAAGACCAAGTCCGGTTCCTCCGAACCTTCTTGTAATAGAACCGTCAACCTGGCTAAATTTCTGGAATAGCTTATCCATATCCTCTGAATTGATTCCTATACCGGTATCATTTAAAATAAAGAACAGTTCAACCGATTGATTTGTCTGAAAAAGCTTTGCTACCTCCAGCGTAATGTGACCAATAGTGGTAAATTTGATTGCATTGGAGATAAGGTTATTCAGAATTTGAGTCAATCGGAAATCGTCACCGATAATCCGATCCGGGATATCTTCTGCAATATATAATAAAAATTTCAGACCCTTTTCATTAATCCCAGGCATATTAACATTCACCACAGAATTGATAAAGTCACGAAAACCGAATTCTCTATGCTCCAGAACCATCTTATCACTCGATAATTTCGCATAATCCAGAAATTCATTGATCATAACGTCCATGTTGCTACAACAGCGCTTAATCAGATGAATCGTGTCAATCTGATTTTGAACTAACGGCGTATCCAGCAGATTATTACTTAAACCCAGTATACCGTTAATCGGAGTTCTGAGTTCATGAGTAACACTGGCAGTAATCTCATCTCTTCTGCGCATTAGGTTATCTAAATCAATTTCCATCTGTTGCAGCTTAAGTAATGCATCCTTCTTATCCGTTATATTCCTGGCAATACAGAGGCCAATATAAATTTTATTTTTTTGATAAATTGTTATTTTTAGCTCCACCGGAAAACAGGTTTGGTTCTTTCTGTATGCTATTGATTCTCCCATGTCAGCGAAGCAATCCAGAATTTCAAGAGCATCGTTTTCATACCTTACAGTATTCTTAAATACATCTGTTAATTTTATTTTGTTAATCTCTTCTCCATAGCCTAACTCCTTCATAGCCATAGCGTTACAATCGGTAATTCGTCCCTCACGATTAAAAAAAATTATAATTCCATTGGTATTTTCAAGAATTAACCTGTTTTGTATTCTCTTCTGAAAGTAAGAAAAAAGGCTCATCGTATTTCCTCATCCCCATTTATCGTTCCGTCATATTACAATACAATTGTAAGTATACGACAGTTCTAATTTATAATTTTACAGTTTATATTTCGAAGCTCACAAATCTGATATACAATTTTGCGAATTGAAGTTGACATCAATATTTTTCTAGATATATAATAAATCAAGAAAAGTATACACAAATCGTATAGTTTTATTACAGGAGGATAGCAAATGAATTTTAATGCACGTCTCAAACAATTAAGACAGAAAAACAAACTTACCCAAGGTGAATTGGCTAATATTCTCGGGTTAAAACCAACTGCAATTTCGAATTACGAGTCAGAGAGAAATGAACCTTCCTTCGATAAACTCATTGCCCTGTCAAAATATTTTGATGTATCCTGTGATTATCTGCTTGGTGTAACGGACTCTTATTTGCCTGTTGGCGGAGAAGTACTGGATAAGGATATTGTAGAGTTGTTCGATTTGTATCAGCAATTATCCCCCGAAAGCGTTACCGATATTAAGAGCTATGCGAAATATCTGATCTATAAGCAGGGGCATTAACATCGGTACCTTTGTCTATTAATGTACTCAATAATGAAAGCATTCATCCATAAATATCGATCAGAAAGTACGTATCAAAATATGCAGCTTCAACGATAGAAAGCGAGCTTTGTGAACCTTCTATTGTCATGAATGCGCAAAAATGCTCCTCTTCACAGTAGTAACTGTAGTAAGAGGAGCATCTTTTCTTCGTGTCATCATAGCACCGTTTGTTTATGCATTAGCTCCGCAGCATTTCTTATACTTTTTACCACTTCCGCAAGGACAGGGATCATTTCTTCCAATCTTCTTGTCCTTCACAATCGTTCCTGATTGCTTCTGCTCACGATATAATTCTTTTCTGCGCTCCGGTGTAAGAAGATCATCCCACTCCTCCAGCTCATAAAGCCACTCAGCGTGTGCACCTACCATATTATAATATAACTTCTCTTTATCAAAGGTTAAGCAAACCTTGGTATCCTCATCCATCTCTTCGATCGGGTTCGGCTTCACCAAGCTGTCGTTAATACCATCTAAAAAGCCAACAAAGAACTTTAATTCAGTATTGAATTCCTTCGCAAGCTCTGCTACGGTTCCTTCCCAAACTTTATCTGCATCTGCAAGTAATACCTTATATATTTCCTTCTCAATATTAAAATAATTAGCCCAGAACATCTGGCCGGATTGATTATTCATGTCGTTTGCATATGCATAATCTCTCCACTCTTGTAATAAACTCATGGTTTTCATCCTTTCACGTGCTTAATAACGTTTTCTGCTGAATTCAAGTCAGCTCACACTACTTTCGTTACGATTATACCATGACTATATATAAATTTCCAATATGAAATAATTTTTTATTTTATGTATAAATAATCTAATTGTGTATCATAATAGTAATATCCTAATAAGGAACAAGGTTCCGTTGTAAGGATGTAAATGCGTATGCTCTTTCATAATTGGATTCCCCCTCCAATTATGATTACCAAAGAGAAGTTAAATACTTATCCTCCCCTTTTTAGTGAAAAGCCTGTCACAAAGACGTGACAGGCTTTTTGCTCATCCACAATGGCGTAGTGGGCTGTTTGCTTGTATACCTGAACAGGCTTATTTGCTAGGATTCTAGTATTTCATCTTAATGATCCATCTCTCATATTTATTGCTTAAGCTTAGTTTATACGCAAATTTATAAGCAATTTTTATAACATGATAAGACATGATGAAATAATATAGAAGTAAGAATACTTATGCAAACCAAAGGTATTTAAAATATCATCCTTTTCTATCACAGTAATTACTTTATAAAACGTCTACTGGATTCATACCTCTCTATTTCTTTATGTTAAAACATTCAAGGGCCTTTTCGATATATTCAATTCCCCTTTCATAGCTTTCAGAGGCTTCTTTCAGGATCGGAGCCAGCTTGATGCTACGTTCTTCATTGACACCCCACGGAGATTCCCAGGAGAGGTAAGGACGCGCCTGAGCAAAGAACTCCACCTCATGTTCGAAATGGAGCGCAGCGTATTGAAGGTTCTCGAGGATACTTCCACCGTACTTGCGACCGATTTCACGAAGGTATACCACTGCAGCCTTACGGACAGAGGAGTATACATCGTAGCAATATGCGTCAGCTACACCCCTGTCTTTACCCTCTTGTGAGTATTCATCCGCCCAACGCTTGTAGAAAATGATCCCCTCACCCATAACATCCCCTTCGTCAAAATCATGCCATGCGTGCTTTACTGCAGCCTCAAGTGAGGCTATCTCAACCTCCCGCTCATTGAGCAGCGATTTTCTACTGTTGATTAATATTGCACCGAAGGTAGGTGCGACATCGCAAGTAGAAGCTCTGTTCCAGGATTCTCGGTGATAATCATCAAACCCAAGGTATGTTCCTCTTCCGATGAACTGTTTGGCGTCCTCGTCGTAGCCACAGACTACATCCCACTCAGCATTCGTGAAGGCATGCCACACTAAAGCCGCTTTACCCTCGTCTATATGACGCTTGACACCTGCAATCATTGTTTCGGTAATATCCTTACCCTCTTGGTCATGGCAGGGGAGTTCTGTGATGTCAAACCCCAAATACCTAAGGAAGTCTGGAGTCCATCTGTCATAAATGCAGGTTGGGCGGCTAGGGCAGCCTCCAGCAATCTTAAACGCTGAACCTGAAATACCCTGTATGTACTCGGGCGAATATTTCTCTCCCATATTGGAAAGTATGATACGCACACCTTCAAACAGTGGATCATGATAACGATAGTTATCCATATTTACCAGTAACATTTCTTTGTCTCCTTTTATATAGTTTATTGTTAAGGTAAAGTAAATGCGATCGTAATGACGCAGACCATCACCGCTCGACTGGCGCGCCTGTGTGGGAGTAACACAGTACAGCCTCTTGAAAGCCACACCAAAAGCATCAGATGTCTCGTAGCCGTACTTGAGGGCGATATCGACCACCTTCTGGTCGGTAGCACACAGATCCTCAAGTGCACGGGTGAGCCTTCGCCGGCGGATATATTCCGTGAGTGTATATCCTGCTGCCAGCACAAAGAACCGTTGAAACAGTCCAATCGGACAGACCGTAATGTGAGACACTTCGTTGAAGTCAATATCCCCTTCAAGGTTCCTTTCAATATATCCGACAGCCTGATTAAGTCGACTAATCCAATCCATCGCACACCTCCTTACTTAACAATTTACATGATGAAGGAATAAACGTCCCGTTAATTTAAGAACAGAAAAAACAGTATTTCATATAAAACCCTGTTGATCAACTCAGCTTACATAACTTCATCCTGAACCAACATACGTAAAACGACAATGGCATAGATAAAATCAAATATGCTTCATAATACTTTTTCATTATTCCATAGTTTCCTCACTTTATTGCAATATAATCATTTAAAATTCTATAAGCACAGAAGAATGTTATATATTGTAAATGTTTTGTTTTCAAAACCATAATTCTATAACTTAATCAAACAAAACTTTACATTTTCTTGAAATCGTGTTACAGTAAATATAAGAAAAGGAGTAACCGACCACAAGGTGGTTAGCCTCCAGTTATCAGATTAACTGCCCAACCGTCCGGCCAAGAACAGGGGGCAGTTATTTTTTATGCTTATTATTCCTATTGTTTAAATAGGTAAGCAGCGCAATGATTACTAATACAAAAGTAAATAAATCACTATATGTAACATAATTCATCCGCACCACCTCCCTTCCGGGAGGCAACACACCCTGTCTCGATTACTCCTACGTTTATCTTACCATTTAATTCCTATTGATACAATCGAACATGATATTAATTTCATTAACTATCTTCTATCCTGATTGCGCCATTCTATACGCAACTTTATGCGCAACCTAGATATCACAAGACGACGCCTGATGAATTTCAAATTCCCAAACATCTCCTCTCGGAACACTCTATATCACAAGATGAACCCCTATGAAATTTCAATTGCATAGCCTCCCCTTTTTAGTAGACAGCCCTCCACAATGGCGTGGCAGGCTGTTTGCTTGTTTATTAGTGGGCTGTTTACCCCCCATTGCAATGGTGTCATGGGGGATTTGCTTGTGGCCGGGATGAGCTTTGCCATTCTCCGAAGTTTTATATATTCCATATCTATGTTTCCTGTCCATATCGTCTTGGTTTAGTCAGTTATATTTATTCGTAATTAATTTCCTTAAGATTTTTATTGATTATTCGGTTAGCCTCCGATTGTCAGATTAACTGCCCTCAGGACCGGCTAAGTCAGGGGCAGTTATTTTTTATGCTCTCCTATCATTTACTAATTTATTGCTGTTTTTTTGAGATTATTTTCATTGACTCAAATTTTAAAGGTAGATGGTTTTATTATAATCTTTATTTACTGCATGATACACAATATGTCATTCTGCTTTTTATTTCATCTATTGAAGCCTTACCGCTTAGTTGCATTGCTGTCAATGCAATTTCCTGTGGCTTTACACTAAGATATGCATGATCGATTCTGTTTCTGATTAGAATAAGCCAGTTTAACATTGATACTTTGAAACGACTCTAGAGTATCATCAGAAAGTTTATCAGTCAGTTCGCCAATTTGACCTATATCTAAGGCAAGTGCCTTTAATGCCACGTTGCAATTATATCATTCAACGAATAAAGATTTAGCATCTTCATTGTCTCAATGTGAATTTTCCGTTGTAGTTATTAAATAAAAGCTTCAATTTGCCGATATTAATAACATCAAATTAAATGAAGGTAAAACAATTGAAGAATTTATATAAATCAATGATCACCCTATTGCTCTCACTCAGTTTTGTTTTCTTAAGCTACATAGCCTGCAATAAAATTGATTCATACACCGAACAGCAAATGAATATCATTTTTTACGCTCCCTATATCATTTTGCTATTAGCAACCGTCTTGGCATGGAAGTTCAACCGCAGCCGGTCTTTTTTTATTATGATTATTTTTTTAGCTACTTTATTTACTACCTATTACCGAGATAAATTTGGACTTAATCCGAAAACTCTTCACTCCATTCATTGTATTTTGCTACCCTTTAATGTACTTATTTTTACGTTCTTAAAAGAACGCGGAATATTAAGTTTTTGGGGAATATTCCGATTTGGATTTATCATAGTACAAGCCGGTTTAATCTATTGGCTATTAACTCCACAGCAACATGAACTTTTTCAAAATATTAATAAATACCTTGTCCCGATTGAGCAGCTTCCGATTCTATCCTTATCGTATATCGCTTTTATATTATTCCTAATATCATTTATAGTTCTTATTATCCGCATTATTTTATACCAATCGTCACAGGATCTATCCTTTTTTAGCATTATGATTGCTTTACTTTACATGTTAAACGTAAATAGACCTTTCGAATATTCTATATTTTTTTCTGCCATTGGTATCATTGCTATCCTATCAATCCTTAAGGATACTTATTTCATGGCATTTTATGACGAGCTTACTAATCTACCTTCCAGACGTGCACTTAACCAGGATTTGATGAAGCTTGGAATGAAATATTCCATCGCGATGGTTGATATTGATTTCTTTAAAAAGTTTAATGATACCCATGGGCATGATACAGGAGATGAAGTCCTAAAATTTGTCGCTTCAATGATAAAAGAGGTAAAAGGCGGAGGCAAAGCCTATCGATATGGAGGTGAAGAATTTACCATCCTATTCCCAGGAAAAAGCCCAAATGAAGCATTTACTTTTCTTGATGAATTAAGAGAGACAATTGCAAAAAGAGGTTTTGTGATACGACACAAACGCAGAGCAAAAGGAAATACCAAGAACAGATCCAATTGTAAAGCCAAGAAAAGAAACTCAAAGACCAAAAAGCATAAGAAGGTATTCATTCATGTCAGTATTGGTGTGGCGGGGAAGGATGATACACTAAAAACTACAGCCATGGTAATAAAAGCTGCTGATACCGCGTTATATAGGGCAAAAAAAAGAGGCAGAAATTGCGTAAGCAAATAATTATACCTCCATCATCGCAATTATATACATAAATTAGTGATCACTAGATGACATAAGATGAAATACAAATCCCCATATTAGTCACCTCATAACATAATATAATACATGACGAAACACCATAAAACCTTAACCGCCAATCCTCCCCTTTTTAGTGAAACCCCCATGACAATGGCGTCATGGGGGTTTCATATAGTGGCAAAGCATTTCATACATTGTTTACAATTTATTATGTACACTACATAAAAAACACGCCACAAAATGAACGTGTTTCCTAATGTAAACATTTATTCAGAATAATTTATAAAGTCTTTTCAACAGCGATCATAGAAACTGGAAATCTGCATTGCATCCAAAGCCCTTCATTTGGCAGGATGCAGGGAACATTTCCTATGATAAATTTATCAGAAATGCTCCCTGAAAAATTCTGCCTTACATTCGGTGTGAACCGATATTATCGATCACTTCTTCACGGTCACTGGAAATGTCAATAACGTTTCACCCTCATAGCTTACTTCTATAGATATCTCTCCGGCGGTCTGAAACGGACTTCCCGGTGTCAAAGATACTCCCGATGTAGTAAATTTGAGCTTGTTATTGACGTTTTTTTCTTTCCCATAAGGGCCGGTTACCACAAGAAGCCCGGTGATGTCAAATCCCTCGCCGACCTTGTACTCTCTTATTGTCGGGCTCTCCAGTAGGCGCACTCCCGAATTGCCAACATTCGCAGCACTCAACCAGTATATGATTTCACGGCTAAGACGCTGTATTTCTGCTCTTTTGGGAATCGCTTTCGCGCTCGTGTCGCTGATTCCTGCTTTTTTTTCCGCAATGGCAAGAATTTCTTTGGTAAGCGTGAAATTACCGGCACCCTCAGCACCATACTTTTTGTTCCATTCCATGGTTTTCATCAGGTAATCCTTAAACTGCCCGTAAGTTACTTTCGCAAAGGGGTCAAAATTGTCAAGGGATAGAACACCCCAGCAACGCATCCGATAAACATAATGCCAATGTAAGTATCCCGGCGGCATGGCACCAACCTCTCCAACAGTCGACTGAGTTTTATTAACGGCGGGACCTCTCGCACCGTAGCCGAAACGATAGACCCAGTCACCGGTGTATTCATATATTACGTCTTGTGCAATCGCTAACACCATGTCTTCCATAGTGAAATACTTGGGCTGCGTATTGAAGGTAAGTGGCTGATATTTTTTAAAGCCGCCGCCTTCCACATTGATCCACATAGCGGGGCGGACACCGTATTCGGCGTTGATGTAAGCGTTTTTTATCTCGCCGTAATTACTAATATAGAGACCTTCATTGTCCTGCGCGGGCGTCCTGAGCCACCAATACCAAGTCGAGTAATTCTGATAAACACCCGTATAAGGATTACCTTTTACATCATTGATTGGTGAGTTTAACATTGCAGGCGTCCTACGGTCCGCATAAGCAATGCGAGCGTCGTCATTGCCAAAGTAGCGGGCTACTTCTTCTGTGCTCAGCAGGAATACCTTGTCTTTCGTATCTGTTCCGAAGGTCTCGCTATACTGGGGATTAATGTTATTCACAAGGGTTGTGGAAACGATACGCTTTTTCTCGCTTTTGGTGAATGTTTTTTTGTAGAAATCGCCGTTAAGGTAGGCGCGCAGGGGACTGTCTGCCCATGCATTCGAGAGGGATCTACTTTTTTGAAATGACCTGTTTTCCAGTATCAAATCGCTCAGTACCAGGGCTTTCCCATCTTGCACGTCCAGCACGCGCCAGTTAATTCCACCCATTTTAATGACCTGACCTACAGGCGCTTTGGTCGAAGGTTTTGGCGCAATAACTAAGGTTCCGCCTGCCAGTCCGCTTGCTGCGTTCCAAGCGGGAGCTTCTGCGGCCACATCAAAGGTCACGCGGTAGGATCCAGCCTTCTTAGGCAGGGTAGTAGAGCCGTTGTACAAAACCGTTATTTTGCCAGGGGAATTGCTCCCCTTCCCCTCTATCTTTACGGGTGTAACCGAACCTTGAGTCTGCGTTAAATTAGCAAAGGAATAATCGGTGGCAACCGGGGTTTTGGCGGAAACAGCTACAGGTTCAAACCGGAACTCCCCATGTTTGGCAGCGTTCATATCGGAATTCGTCCACAGTATAATTTTGGTCCTTGGCGCCTTGTTTCCCCCTGAGGCGCCGGCAAACATTTTGGTATCAGAAGGCGGGCGCAGGCTGAACACAAGGGAAGTATCGTCTTCGGCGTAGGTGTTCCAAAGGTAAGGGTCGTCAACCACCTTTAATCCTACACCATTTTTTATGGAAGCGTCTATTCCCACATACGAATACCCCTTGGAGCTATACGGGTCCTCAATTTTCAGAGTTATTTGATTGTTTCCCTTGTTTTCCACATAAAACACTTTAAGGGTTGAGTCGGGGAAGGTCAATTGCACATTGCGTAAAGATGGATATGTGTCAGTAGTGACATATTCCCCTGACAAGCAGTAGATATTATAACCGCCGTCCTTAAGCCTGCCATGTGCCGGGTCCGCTGTACCCGTGTTTGCTGAAGTAGACGAAGCGGCAGCAGACGCCGTCGGCAGCAAGGTCAGCGCCATATAAAAGGTCAGCGTCATGCACAGAGTGAGCAGTGTACTCATAAATCGTTTTTTCATAATCTTGTTCCTCCTTCATTGTATATTGAACGCAAACGCGTATATTCATGTTCAGTCTACCAAATAAGTTACATAAAAAACCACCAACTGCATGAAACATGATTTTTTTGACATGAATCATTATTCCCATAGATTTGGTTAAGCTCTCCTACTGCATGTAAGCTTGGATACTTAAAGCTCTTATTACTCTATGTTTAAAATAAATAAGACGCTAATATGAGCTGTGCTATGAGATATATCCTAATATAAGTATATGAAAGTGCAGTATTGGGGTATAAGGGTAATGAAAAAGAGTTTACCGCAGCTTGTGCGACAAACCCTATTTTCAATTCATCATTAAGGATTCCTATCCTTTAAGTCAATTGGGATACCTTAGAGGAGGAATCTAGTCCCTCCTCTTTGTACTATATGATACTAACCCTTGTTATTCTTCTACCATTTATTCTGTTTTAGTAAATACAATCGTCTCTAAATCAACTCCCGGTAGCTTCAGGGTAAAGCTAGCTGTCTCTGGATCTAGTATTGTTAAGCTGGTCAGACCACTGAGGTCTATCGTTGTTAACTGATTATCTTCCAAGCATATACCAGTTAAATTAGTCAGACCACTGAGGTTTATTGTTGTTAACTTGTTACCGTATATACTTAATATTGATAAATTGGATAATCCACTTACATCCACTGTTTCTAAATAATTCCAGCCTAAGTATAGTTCTGTTAAATTCTGTAATCCATGCAAATTAATACTTGTTAAAAAGCCATTAAACATATCAAGATAGGTAAGCTCTAAAAGACCGCTGGCATCAAAGCTGGTAGCATTAGTATACAGTGTAAGCCTTTTTAGGCTGGTACCATAAAAGATATCAAATCCGGTCAAATCCATCACAGACGAACTCGTTATACTTACTTCTTCATGTCCTGATGTGATATAAGCTTCAATTATCTGCCATGTAATAATACTATCGGTAGTAACTCCTAGCCAACCTGCGATCTCCTTTGCTAATTCTGCATCAGGGAATTGTTGTGCAATTGTTAACGGCTCTGTTATTGTTACCGTAATCTCTGTTACTGCATTCCGGTTACCTGCCATATCTTTTACAGAGCCTTCCGGAATTGTAATCGTAAGGGTTCCGATATCAACTGCCGTTCCATTCGATCCATTCGGAGTAATAATCAGCGTTTTATGTGAAGGGTCAGACGTATCCAGTATAATTGAACCATATTCTGTCTCAACGCCTGCATAAGTCAACTTAGCTATCGGTGTACCAATCAAGGTAACCTTTTCGCTCATGTATACTTTTATTTTGGTTGTAACAGAAGCTTTGGTAACATTTATTTTTCCACTCTGAGAGGTATAAGTAAATCCGTCAATTGTAGCTTTTAACGACGACATAACAGGAGCTGTAGTATCAGGAGTTGGAGTTGGTATCGGATTCGCAGATTCCCTATCTGCCCTGCAAAGTTACCATTGATATATGCCTTGAGCGCATGTCTGCCCGAGGTCTTAAAGGTCAGCATATATACTTGGCGGCTATCCTGTACCTTAATCACAAAGCGCTGGGTCAGGTAATCGACTTTCTTTTTCTCATATCCCAACGCATCAACCGGCTGAGCAGCTTCTACCTTCTCCGGTGTCAGTAATTCCTCCGGATAATAAGTTTCGCCGGGGGGTAGCTGGACCACGAGCCTGTCCCAGTCACTGATTCCCGTCAGATCATAGCTTCCCTTCTGCTCAGTGATTATCATCCGCTGCAC
>JAEZKL010000003.1 GCA_023415475.1 Bacillota bacterium
CCTTGAATGCTTCAGAAAATCCGGCGTTGCGCCGGCTGACCTTGAAGGTCTTAGAGATGTGTTCAACCTTGATCATGTTATTCCTCCTGGTAGTAATATTTTTTCAAATATCTTGCCAAGCGACGGCGTACCTGAAAGATACACTTTTTTCCTTGGATTTTGCCAAGAAAACCCGCGGTAAATATTTATTCAAGCGAAAATATATTCTAGCACTGCAGTTCATTTATGTCAACATAAAATCCATAATTTAGCAATAAATAAGCATTAATATAGCATAAAGTAAATAAAATAGGTTCCCATACGCCAACACTTTATTTAATATTATTCAACGCAAGATATTCCTCCGGTGTAAGGTTATATTCCCTTAAGTGAAATCTGCCCTTCTCATAGTGAAGGATATTAATACAGGTGTTCTTTAGAATGATTTTCCCGGTTCCGGTTTTTCCTCCGCTGAGACCCGCTAATACGCAGTTAATGGAAGCCCCATGGGATACCATAATAATATCATCCTTCGGAAATTGCTCAGCGTATCTTGTCAGGCTGCCGAACATTCGCTCGCTCAGCTTTTCCCACGGCTCCTTATCATCCTCTTCACCCGAGGCATAGAAGGCCTCCCTTTCCTTAGGTGTCATGCCGGATACCTTTGAGAAATCACGCTCTGTAATACCCTCATCAACAATAAACTGCTTTACTCCTAAGTGTTCTGCAATTATTTCACCGGTTCTTCTTGCCCGGCTCAAGGGGCTTGTGATCACTGCACGAAATTGTTCCTTTGATAGTGCGGCTCCGCATCGCTTTGCCTGTTCAATTCCGTTCTCATTCAATTCAATATCTTCTCTTCCTTGAAATCTTCCTTGCCGATTCCAGTCCGTTTCACCATGTCTGATTAAGTATATCTTCATTTCGTTTCTCTCCAGTAAATTTATATGTCCTATTATTCTAACCCAGATTCGTCTGATTTTCTACCTCTATTTTTTATCTAATATAAAAAGCGTGGATCAGTAGGCCCTTAACCTATCCGTTCCACGCTTTACTTTTTATAGCAACACTAATCCGATCATACCTTAAATCGTAAGATAATCTGCTGAAGATTTGAAGCCAGGGAGGCTAATTACTTATGCATTAGAAGCTACATTCTTGCCATTCGTTTCAAAAATTGCTTTTACTTCTTTAATTAAAGCCTTCTCCGGCTCTTTTGTCTCCGACAAGGTATAAGTAAGTCCAAGCTCCTTCCACTTGTATTCACCCATTTTGTGGAAGGGAAGCAGCTCTATCTTGACAACATTGGGATACCCGTCCAGATGCTCCGATAATTTTCGTACACTATCCAGATTATCGGTAAGTCCCGGTACGAGTACATATCTTATCCAGGTTTTTATATTCTTCTCCCGAAGATAGTCAAGTAGCTTTAAGGTGGGATCTAAAGGCACTCCGGTCACCTCTTTATATACAATCGGATCATAATTTTTAATATCCAGCAGTACAAGATCGGTATATTCCAAGACTTCCTTTACCGTATCATTCCAAATGAAGCCGGATGTATCGATAGCTATTGATATTCCTTGCTCCTTCAGCTTTTTACATACCTCAAGAATGAACTCTGCCTGCAACAAGGGCTCTCCGCCGGTAAAGGTCACCCCTCCACCGGAGAAATCCATGTAGGATTTATACTTTATAATTTCTTCAAATAACTGCTCTGTGGTATACTCTGTACCCTTATGAACCTCCCAGGTGTCAGGATTATGACAGAACCGGCAACGAAGAGGACATCCCTGCAGGAATACGACAAACCGGATACCCGGACCATCTACGGTTCCAAAGCTCTCCAAAGAATGAATTCGTCCTAAAGCACTCATCCATCAGCTCTCCCTTCTCCTAAAGATATTACGTTTTCCCACATTTTAGCGTTCGTGGAAGGTACGATTAATTACATCCAGCTGCTGTTCACGGCTCAACTTAATGAAGTTAACTGCATAGCCGGATACACGAATGGTTAACTGAGGATATTTCTCCGGATGCTCCATTGCGTCGAGCAGAGTCTCACGGTCAAATACATTGACATTGATATGATGACCCTTACTATGGAAGTATCCATCCATTAGATCCTTCAGATTATTCTTACGTTCCTCTTCGTTCTTTCCTAATGCCTTAGGAACGATGGAGAAGGTATAAGATATTCCGTCCTCTGCATGGCGATAAGGAAGTTTCGCCACGGAAGACATAGATGCGATAGCACCCTTCTTATCTCTTCCATGCATCGGGTTTGCACCCGGTGCGAAGGGCTCTCCAGCCTTACGACCATCCGGTGTGCTGCCGGTCTTCTTACCGTACACAACATTGGAGGTTATGGTTAATACCGAAAGTGTATGCTTTGCACCACGATAGGTCTTAACCTTACGTAGCTTATTCATAAATCTCTCAACGATATCAATCGCAATCTGATCAACACGATCATCATTATTACCATATGCCGGATATTCTCCTTCGATCTCATAATCCACTGCAAGACCTGCTTCGTTACGAACTACCTTAACCTTAGCAAACTTGATTGCAGATAAGGAGTCAGCTACAACAGAAAGACCCGCAATACCACAAGCCTCTGTTCGAAGGATGTTAATATCATGAAGAGCCATCTGCAAACGCTCATAATTGTATTTGTCATGCATGTAATGAATTACATTCAAGGTATTGATATATAGCTCTGCTAACCAGTCTAATGTCTGGTCAAACTTAGATATAACCTCATCGTAATCCAGATAATCACCGGTAATCGGTGCAAACATAGGCGCTACTTGATCACCATAGATCTCATCCTTACCACCGTTGATTGCATAAAGGAGAGCCTTAGCAAGATTAGCACGGGCGCCAAAGAACTGCATCTGTTTACCGATACGCATTGCAGATACACAGCATGCAATACCGTAATCATCGCCCCAATAGTCACGCATGATATCATCACTTTCATACTGTATAGAACTGGTATCAATGGACACCTTTGCACAGTATTTTTTAAAGGATTCCGGTAAGAATACAGACCAGAGCACTGTAAGGTTCGGCTCCGGAGCAGGTCCCAGATTATAAAGAGTGTGAAGGATACGATAACTGCTCTTTGTAACCAAGGTACGACCATCCAGTCCCATTCCACCGATGGATTCTGTTACCCAGGTAGGATCTCCTGAAAACAGGTCATTATAAGAGGGAGTACGAAGGAAACGCACCATACGAAGCTTCATAACGAACTGATCCATCAGCTCTTGAATCTCTTCCTCTGTAATTAAGTTATGCTTTAAGTCTCTTTCATAATAGATATCAAGGAAGGTAGTTACTCTTCCTAAACTCATAGCTGCACCATCCTGCTCCTTGATCGCACCAAGGTAAGCAAAGTAAGTCCACTGAGTTGCCTCAAAGGAGTTCTTCGCAGGTACACTGATATCATAACCATAGGAAGCAGCCATAGCTTTCAGTTGCTTCAGGGCATCAATCTGCTCACTGATCTCCTCACGTAAACGGATATCCGGGGATTCTAAGATTGGAATCTCAAGAAGTTTCTTCTCCTGAATCTTCTCCTCAATTAAGAAATCCACACCATATAAGGCAACTCTACGATAATCACCGATAATTCTTCCTCTGCCGTAAGCATCCGGAAGTCCTGTAATGATACCAGTATGTCTAGCCTTTTTCATAGCATCGGTATAGGCATCAAATACACCATCGTTATGAGTTTTTCTATTCTCAGAATAGATCTCCTCCGTCTTCTTATCTAAAGTATATCCATACGCCGTTAATGCATTCTTAACTACACGAATACCACCATTGGGCATAATACCGCGCTTTAAAGGCTTATCGGTCTGAAAGCCTACAATCAATTCCTTGTCTTTATCAACATATCCAGGTCCAAAGGCAGTAATCGTTGATGGCTTCTCTGTCTCAGCCTCAAGGATACCTTTGCTGTTTTCTAGCTTCATCAACTCCATAACTTTTTCCCAGAGCTCGGTAGTTCTACTAGTAGGTCCTGCCAGAAAGCTCTCATCGCCCTCATAGGGTGTATAATTATGCTGAATAAAGCTCCGGACATTAACATCCGTCATCCAACTACCCGGTTCAAAATCATACCATTCTTCTCTTGTCATACTAATTCATCCTTTCCACCGTCTTCCACGGCACTGATATTCTCATCATCTTATGTCTTTGGTAATTCATACCTATGGTAATTTACCATTTATTCATAACATGAATAAAGAATAATTAATGTGATTCAAATCACGAATCAATAATATATCACTTATTCACCTAATTGTCTACTTATTCATACTGTTTTCCCATCCCTTCCTATCTTTATGATAGTGGAACATTCTAAGACGTTATTAAGTATCCAACCATAGAAAGAACGCTTCCAGAACCTTTTATGCTCAGCAGTCGAACGCCTACTAAAATAATAGCAAGAAGGGCTATATGCTTCCGTAAATATTCCTCACGGGAAGCATATAACCCTTCTTGTCTTACTGTAGTATTTTACTCCCAAGAAAAATATATTCTAAACACCTATGGCAGTAACATGCTATGCCAGATTGCTATAACCAATAAGACTTTCATCTACAGCCTTCGCTGCTTCTCTGCCCTCACGGATTGCCCATACCACCAAGGACTGCCCGCGATGCATATCTCCAGCTACAAACACTTTATCTACATTGGTCTGATACCTACCCACATCCGTCTTAACATTGGTTCGCCCATCCAGCTCAACACCAAATGCCTCCGCTACATAGGACTGGGTTCCCAAAAAGCCTGCTGCAATCAGTACCAAGTCAACCTCGACCGTAGCTTCACTACCGATAACCTCTGCCATCACCATCCGCTTGGAAGCTTCATCATACTTACTCTCAAGACGAATAGTAACAGCTTTAATCACATTACCCTGTTCATCAGCAATAAACTCCTTCACAGTTGTCTGATACAATCTAGGGTCACTTCCAAAGGTATCGATTGCCTCCTCCTGACCGTAATCCGTCTTGCAGACCTTCGGCCATTCTGGCCAAGGATTATTCTCGGCTCTGCTATCAGGAAGCTTAGGCATCATCTCTAATTGGAGTACATTCACTGCACCCTGTCTTATAGAGGTCCCGACACAGTCATTACCGGTATCTCCGCCACCAATTACCATTACCTTCTTACCCTTTGCACTAACCGTGAAGCTCTCCATCTCCATCACCATTGTAGTACCGGTATCCAGTAAATCCTTGGTGGCTGACTTCAGATAATCCACTGCAAAGCAGATACCCTTAGAATCTCTGCCCGGAACCTTAATATCTCTTGGATTCGATGCCCCGCAGGCCAGGATAATTCGGTCATATTCCTTCTCAAGCTTACTCACCTTGGTATTACCGCCAATATCCGCTCCGGTCACGAAGGTAACACCCTCTTCCCTCATAATATCTACTCGGCGATCAATAATCCACTTCTCCAGCTTCATATTCGGAATACCGTACATCATTAAGCCGCCGATTCGATCAGAGCGTTCATAAACCGTTACGAAATGCCCTCTCTTATTCAGCTGATCTGCAGCAGCAAGTCCGGCGGGTCCGGAACCGATGACAGCAACCTTTTTTCCGGTACGAATTGCCGGTGGCTTCGGCTGAATATAACCCGCCTCATAACCATATTCAGCAATTGCATATTCATTATCCTTAATTGTAACCGGATCTCCGTTTAAGCCGCAGGTGCAGGATGCCTCGCAGGGAGCCGGACATACTCTTCCGGTAAATTCCGGGAAATTATTCGTCTTCATAAGACGGGATAGAGCCATCTTCATGTTCCCACGGTATAACAAATCATTCCATTCCGGAATGAGATTTAGCAGTGGACAGCCTGATGCCATTCCGCCGATGATCATACCGGATTGGCAAAAGGGTACTCCACACTCCATACAGCGTGCGCCCTGGCACTTCCGCTCCTCCATGGACAGCGGCTGATGGAATTCATTAAAATGCTTTAATCTATCCTTTGGCGACTCAGCACTGGTCTGAGTTCTTTCATATTCCATAAATCCTGTTGGTTTTCCCATACTTAATCCATATCCTTTCCTAACATTACACGTAGCATTCTAAACAAAAACAGAAGCTCTTCCTTATAAACTTCCTATCTCAAATTCCCAAGCTTTGGCCGTTCTTATTATGTCACATTCTGAACAAATATCAGAATAAAAGTAATTATGTCGATGACCTTACAGGGTTTGCATTATATAACTTACCCTATTGGGGGAATGGCTGTTGTCTCTCCTGAGAGTAAGTTGCCGTAACTATGCATCCGCCAGCAGCTTCCTGCTCACACAGTAGGAAGTGCTGATGCGATGGAGGCAACTTATCTTGAAGGGGAGATAATAGCATTCTCCCAATATACAATATCTTCCCGCAAACCCTTTACATAACATGCCTCTTTGAATTAGTTTGTGCCGAGGATTTCGCAGGCACAAACTTGGAAGGATGAATTATGCTTTTTATAATTCATTCTATTATTTCTTGGTATTTGCGAAGAATGCTTCAATCTGTGCCTGCTCACTACTGAGTCCCTTTTCTTCCATCAGTATAATGGTTTGAAGCATACGTCTGTAATCATGAGGAATGATTTTCTTGAATTTCGGCAGATAGGAGGTAAAGTTCTCAAGGATCTCTTTCCCCTTAGCCGAATTGGTATATTTAACATGCTCTGTGATCATTTCCTTCAGTTCGAAGACATCATATTTTTCAGTCACTGCTTCAAAGGAAACGATCCCTTTATTCAACTTCTTATATAAATCACTGCCTTCATCCAGAACATAAGCGATACCGCCACTCATACCTGCTGCGAAATTCTTTCCGGTCTTACCTAATACAGCCACTCTGCCTCCGGTCATATATTCACAGCCATGATCACCGACACCCTCAACAACCGCAATTGCACCGGAGTTTCGAACACAGAAGCGTTCGCCTGCTACACCGCTTATAAATGCTTTACCGCTGGTTGCACCATAGAGAGCCACATTACCGATGATGATATTCTCATCTGCCTTAAAGGTACTTCCCTTCGGAGGGAATGCTACCAGCCTACCACCGGATAATCCTTTACCGAAATAATCATTGCTGTCACCCTCCAGCTCAATGGTTAAGCCCTTCGGAATAAAGGCTCCAAAGCTCTGTCCGCCGCTACCCTGTGCTTCGATTACGTAGGTATCGTCCTTCAGCGCTGTTCCGTATTTTCTGGTAATCTCAGAACCAAGGATAGTTCCAAAGGTACGGTCCGTATTCCCGACAGCCAGCTTTACCTTCTGAACATGCTTCTCATTCAGCTTGAACTTCTTTAGAAGCATTTTCTCATCAATGGTATTCTCGAGTTCAAAATCATAAATCTGTGCCGGGTCATAATGAATGCTCTGGCCCTGCTTTACAAAAGGATTATTTAATATTGCGTTTAAGTCTACGGTCTTAGCTCTGTCATTCAATAAGCTGCTATTCTTTACCTTCAGTAAATCCGTACGGCCGATTAATTCATCTACCGACCTAAAGCCAAGCTTAGCCATGTATTCACGGAGCTCTTCCGCAACAAAGCGCATGAAATTCTCAACATATTCCGGTTTGCCTCTAAAATTCTTACGAAGCTCCGGGTTCTGTGTCGCTACACCTACCGGACAGGTATCCAGATCGCATACTCGCATCATGACACAGCCCAAGGTTACCAAAGGAGCTGTTGCAAAGCCGAATTCTTCGGCACCAAGCATGGCTGCGATTACAACATCGCGTCCTGTCATCAGCTTTCCGTCCGTCTCGATTACCACCTTCGAACGAAGCCCGTTCATGATTAAGGTCTGATGTGTCTCAGCAAGTCCTAACTCCCAAGGAAGACCCGCATTATAGATGGAGGTTCTGGGTGCGGCTCCGGTTCCGCCGTCATAGCCGGAGATTAAGATGACACCGGCACCGGCCTTTGCGACGCCTGCTGCAATCGTACCTACCCCGGCTTCCGAAACCAGCTTAACGGAGATACGTGCATTTTTATTAGCATTCTTTAAATCATAGATTAATTGTGCAAGATCCTCGATCGAATAGATATCATGATGAGGCGGCGGTGAGATTAACCCCACACCGGGTGTGGAATGTCTGGTCTTTGCAATCCAGGGATATACCTTCTCTGCCGGAAGCTGTCCACCCTCACCGGGCTTTGCACCCTGGGCCATCTTAATCTGAATTTCTCTTGCACTTACCAGGTATTCGCTTGTTACACCAAAGCGTCCGGAAGCCACCTGCTTGATGGCAGAGCATTTATTAAGTCCATCCTCACCTATCTTAAGCCGCTCCTGGCTTTCTCCTCCTTCACCGCTGTTGGACTTACCACCCAGACGGTTCATTGCAATTGCTAAAGCCTCATGTGCCTCCTTGGAGATAGAACCATAACTCATCGCACCTGTCTTAAAGCGCTTTACGATAGAGTCTACGCTCTCCACCTCATCCATTGCGATACCCTGCTCAGGATAGGTGATATCAAACAATCCTCTGAGGTTAATCTTCTCCTGCTCCGCCGTTACCTGCTTGGAATACTCCTTAAACAGATCATAGCTTCCGGTACGGGTGGATTGCTGTAGCAAATGTATGGTCTTCGGATTATACAGGTGCTCCTCTTTCCCGCTGCGAAGCTTATGAGATCCGGCACTATCCATGGTTAAATCCAGATCTAAGCCCAAAGGATCAAAAGCCTTGGAGTGAAGTGCATCCACCTGTGCTTCCATTTCCGCGAGGGAAATTCCACCGACACGGCTTACGGTACCGGTAAAATATTTATCGATGATATCTTTGCAGATACCGATTGCCTCAAAAATCTTAGAGCCCTGATAGGATTGAATCGTGGAAATTCCCATCTTGGAGGCAATCTTGATGATACCCTTCAGTACCGCCTTATTATAATCATCCACTGCCGCATAATAGTCTTTGTCCAGCATGTTATTGCTGATTAATTGACGAATGGTCTCCTGGGCGAGATAAGGGTTAACCGCACATGCACCGTAACCAAGTAAGCAGGCAAAATGATGAACATCTCTCGGTTCTGCACTTTCCACGATCATGGCAAGGGCAGTTCTCTTCTTGGTACGAACCAGATGCTGCTGCAGGGCAGATACAGCCAATAACGAAGGGATTGCCACATGGTTCTCATCCACACCACGGTCCGAAAGGATCAGGATGTTCGCTCCTTCTTTATAGGAGCGGTCCGCTTCCAGGCAGAGGTGATCAATTGCCTTCTCGAGGGAGGTATTCTTATAATAAGTCATCGGAAGAACATCTACCTTGAAGCCGGGTTTCTTCATATATCTAATCTTCAGTAAATCCGTATTGGTCAAAATCGGATTATTGACCTTTAGAACCTTACAGTTTTCGGCCTTCTCCTCAAGGATATTACCGTCTTCTCCGATATAAACGGAGGTAGCTGTTACGACCTCTTCTCGGATTGCATCGATCGGAGGGTTCGTTACCTGAGCAAAAAGCTGCTTGAAGTAGCTGAACAGAGGAGGATTATTTCCGGATAATACCGGGATCGGTGAATCGACACCCATGGCTGCCGTTGCCTCCTGCCCGCTTGCTGCCATAGGCAGGATTGTGGTCTTATAATCCTCATAAGTATAGCCAAAGGCTTTCTGCAGTCTTGCAAGCTCTTCCTCACTATATTCAATCACTTTTTTATTCGGAATGTGAAGCTCCTTCAGCATAACCAGATTACTGTCCAGCCACTCACCGTAGGGACGTTTCTTGGCATAGCTGTTCTTCAGATCCTCATCGTCGATCAGGCAACCCTTGACCGTATCCACCAAAAGCATTTTGCCGGGACGTAGTCTTTCCTTCTTTATAATCTTGTCAGCCGGAATTTCAAGGACTCCAACCTCCGAGGATAGAATAAGGTAATCATCGTTTGTAATATAGTATCTGGAGGGTCTTAATCCGTTACGGTCGAGGACCGCGCCCATGATGTCGCCATCGGAGAAGAGAATCGATGCGGGGCCATCCCAAGGCTCCATCATGGTAGCATAATACTGATAGAAGTCTGCTTTTTCCCTACTAATAGCCGAGTCGTTACTCCAGGGCTCAGGTATGGTAATCATGACCGCAAGAGGAAGCTCCATGCCGCTCATCACCAGGAACTCCAGGGTATTGTCTAGCATAGCCGAGTCAGAGCCTTCGGTATTTATTACAGGAAGCACCTTATGGAGCTCACCCTTCAAATGCTCAGATTCCATGGTCTCTTCTCTAGCCAGCATCTTGTCAGCATTACCACGGATGGTATTGATCTCACCATTGTGAACGATCAGACGATTCGGATGTGCTCTCTGCCAGCTGGGATTCGTATTCGTAGAGAATCTGGAGTGAACAATCGCGATGGCGCTCTCATAATTCTCATCCTGAAGGTCTTCAAAGAAGAGTCGAAGCTGTTTTACTAAGAACATTCCCTTATAGACGATTGTTCTGCTGGATAAGGATACCACATAGGTGTTATCATTGCTTTGCTCGAAAATTCTTCTGGCTATATAAAGCTTACGATCAAAGTCAGGACCTTTCGCCGCATTAGCGGGCTTCTTAATAAAGCACTGCAGGATATGTGGCATACATTCTACTGCTCGCTCACCAAGAGTACCCGGGTGGGTGGGTACCTCTCTCCAGCCAAGGAATTTCATTCCCTCTTTCTCTACAATGATCTCGAACATTTTCTTAGCCTGATTACAGCTTAATTCATCCTGAGGGAAGAAAAACATTCCCACTCCGTATTCTCGTTCATTTCCTAAATCAATTCCCAGGGGCTTCGTTGCCTTAGTAAAGAACCTATGGGATATCTGAAGCAGAATTCCTACGCCGTCACCGGTCTGCCCATTGGCATCCTTACCGGCGCGATGTTCCAAATTCTCAACAATCTTCAAAGCATTCACTACTGTCGCATGAGTCTTGATACCCTTCATATGCACTACCGCACCGATACCGCAATTATCATGCTCGAATCGGGGGTCATACAGGCCTTGCGGAATTTGTTTGATTTCCTCTCTGATGCTATCCTTCATACTTACCTACATCCTTTTCTTTTATTTTCACAAAGTTATTTTCCGGAATACAACAAAGGACGCTTTTAGGCTTATCAATTGATAAGTCTAAAAACGCCCTCGTTTTATTGCGTTGATTATAATATATAATTATGCATAATGCAAGTATAAATTCTACGATTTCTTTTTTATAGGTTAATTTTTTAAATAATAAACATTTCTAACCTAATTTATTAAGGTTCTACTATATGTTTAGTTAATTTAATTAAGTGTAACTAGCCATCAGGATTACCATTGACCCAATGTCGTTCTTACGATATCCTAAACTTATCTTAACAACAGGTCGATATAATATAAAGATAATTCTCGCAGACTTAATTTATTAATTACGAAGGAAGGGGCCGGCCCATGGATATCAATCAATCATCATTTTCACGACTAAAACTGAACAAACCGGGAATTGCCCGTTCTATCTCAGAGAACAAAGCTGCCTCCGAGGCATATAAACCCAAAGACAGTCTTTCCTCGCCACCTGTCACCAATCAAAATCAGACAGAGCTGAAGGAGGGGCAGCTGGTAAAAGGCCAAATAATCGATCACCGTTATAATGAGATTAAGATACAGCTGGAACCGGAAAAGCAGATTGTAAATGCTAAGCTATCCGGCGATGTTCCCCTTGCCATAGGTCAGGAAGCGCAGTTCATCGTTACCGAGGATAGCTCTGATCGTCTGGTACTGAAATATATTCCCGAAAGTACCTCTCCCTCCGATGCTACCATTCAGAAGGCTCTCACCGCTTCCGGTCTTCCTATAAATGACCGTAATCGGGCAATTGTAGAAGAGCTTTTAAAGCATACCATGCCGGTGGACAAGCAGACTCTTCAGACCTTAGTTCGCTTATCCCATACCAACCGGGAAGCCTCACCTCTTACCCTGGTACTTATGTATAAAAACAATATACCGATGACTCAGGCGAATATAAGACAGTTTGAGGCTTACCAGAACGGATCCGGCCGTTTGCTTAACGATATCCATCGCATCACGACAGGACTTTCTGAACTGCTTCAAGCTGAGCAGCCTTCCATCGATGAGGAATTACCCGTACTTAAGGAGTCCCTTCCTACGGAGGCAGGGCAGGCTTCTTCTCAAGCAGCAAAGCTTCTTATCACCCCTGATCCTACATCAGGTTTGCAGAGACCGGCTACAAATACACTTACCCAAGCGCTGCAAATTAATAACGGGTTGCTTGATATATTACTTGGTGATAATAAGCCGTCATCAGTGGTCGAGAACTATAATGAGAATGACCTAAACTCACTTTTATCGCAGCTGAAACAAGGAAACCTTTCCCGGGAGGATTTCATTCATCACATTAAAACGGTTTATCCTGATATAGAGCAGTTATTATCGGCAGAACAGAAGCAGGTAATGGCTACTCCGAACACCGAAATACAGGCACCAGTTATGCCAGACAACCTTTCCTCTTTGATAAAGCAGATCTTTCAATTAAAGGATGATCGAATGCTTCTATCCGACTTACTGAATCCGAAGGAGCTTGCTTCCTTAGCTGAACTTCTTCGATCCGATCCATCCCTGAGGCAAATTGCAGACCAGGTAACGGAGGGAACCCTCACTACCAGAGATTTACTTATCACCTTAAAGAATAGCCTTCCGGTTATGGAGGGGCTCGGAGCAGAGAGGCTTCTTGCTTCTCCGGAATACCGGACTCTGCTTGAGAGTGCGTTTCATGATAAATGGACCATTACACCGGAAAAGCTGTCCGACAAAGCAGCTCTTCGGGAGCTCTACGAAGGTCTCCGGGAGGATATGGAACAGCTCTCTGCTTTGTCGAAGCTTGAAATACCGCTTAAGGAAGAAGCCCGGCTTCAAGAGCCGATTAAAAACCTTCAGGAAAATCTTCGGTTTATGCAGGATCTGAACGAGATGTACACCTATCTTCAATTGCCGGTTCAATTAAAGAACCAGGATGTTCATAGCGAATTGTATGTCTTTACGAAAAAGAAGGCTTTGCAAAACAAAGAAGATCTCAGTGTTCTACTTCATCTGGATATGACAAATCTCGGCTCTATGAATATACATATCCGAATGAATCATAATATCGTTCAGGCGAAGTTCTATATCGAGGATCGCGATACTCAGAGATTAATATCGGAATATATGCCCTCCCTCTCCGATTCCTTTACGAAAAAGGGTTATAGTCTTCACAGTGAGGTCAGTCAATCCTATGAAAAAATTGATTTCAGCAGAGATTTCATTGAAGATAATGTGTCCGAAGGTGATGTAAGACGTTATTCCTTTGATATCCGAACCTAAGGGTTGTTGCCGTCTTGTTCTCTCATTCCGGTTGATATTTATTTTATGTTTCTTTGGGCTATCCTCATGGTCCGGAGTGCGAGCTCCGATATTTCAACGCGAGTAAAACCATCAATTCCTGATTTCAACTGATTGTTCAGAGGCTTTATCCAGGAATCCGGAAGGGAATCCGCTCCGAGAAGCATACCCAGGATGGAGCCTACGGTTGCGCCATTGCAGTCCGTATCAAATCCTGCCATAACAGCGATTCCTATGGATTTTCCAAAGTCAAGCTTTCCATATAATAAACTGACGCACACGATCATCGCATTCGATACTGTATGGCACCAATCATGGGAATTCTTTTCATCATATAGCTGATGTATCTGATCGATTGCCTCCTCCCGGCTGACTCCGGCTCTTTTCCATTCAAGTACCGTTTGTATGCTTTTATGTAATCTTGACGCTTCCGGTATCACAGATAAACCGCTGTCGATGATCTTCTCCATATCACCGGTTACGGCAGCAGCGGATATCATCGCAGCGATAAACATCTCGCCATAGATACCGTTTTTTGTATGGGAGATGGAAGCATCTCGGAAGGCCATGGATGAGCTGAGCTCCGGATTGCCGGGTGCGATATATCCATAGAAATCAGCTCGTATCTGCGCACCGATCCACTCTCTGTAGGGATTTCTGTATCCTGCCGAATTCGGTGGAAAAATCAAATTCACCAGATTTCGATAGGCCACCCTTTCTGCCGTACAGGTATGCAATATGGGAAGATAATCGAGCCAGCACTCCGCAACGTTGTCCGGCGTAAAGTCAATCCCATATTTCTCAACAATTTTTAATCCGATAATAGTGTAATTCGTATCATCATCCTCGGGCATGCAATCAACATTATTGATCCAGCCTTTCTTGCTATTGCCGTACACTCCCGGATAATCCGATACATCACATTCCTTCTTTATATGTTCCGGCACCTGGGAGGACATATAACGCAGGAGCGGATAATTATCCGTTCCCTTGAGAAATGTCTCAATCCTGGATCTGCTCCAGCCCTCCACCGGCTGTCCCAGCAGGCATCCTGCACACCTACCAAGCCAGGCACCATATATTTTATTATACAGTCCTCCGTCATCCTGACCGTCCGTATATGAAGGAAGCTGCAGCTTCTGATGAGACCTCGCTGCCTTTATATCTTCCAAATCGGATGGCTCCAGAAAGCCGTATTCCGCTTCTATGGGCAGACCGGTCATTTCATCGAGTAAGGCTCCTGCTAAGGCTTCCTTCTCTGCACCTTCCCCCATTGACTCAATTTCCATTACCTTTTGTTCCAAACCTTCGGTCTTCTTTCCTTCATCCCTTGCTTCCATCAGTTCTATTGCAAGAAACTCGGAAAATTTAAGCCAGGATAACTCCGCCAAGCTTGCCACCTCCTACTAAGTATTCATAAAGCTCAAATTTTCTCAGCTGCTCTTAAAAATTTGAGTGTCAAAAGTCATATAAATAACATCAATTTGCAAATCTAATCCTAAGCTTTAGCATGATGCAGAATATAATTCGATGAGCAACTGTATGAGGC
>JAEZKL010000034.1 GCA_023415475.1 Bacillota bacterium
TTCATAAGCACCTCCAAAAAAATATATATTTAAAGGGCTTCGCCGCATTTTTTTAATCATTTGTCAAGTGATTTTCAAAAAATCTCTATTAAATTTTCAAGGTGCATTTGTTAACTTAATGACATTGCGCTTGGATGAGTCACGTAGTGGTACATAAGGTCCTAAAATACAGGACCTAAGTAGCAACGGCCTCATACAGTTGCTCATCGAATTATATTCTGCATCATGCTAAATCCAGGGTAGAGATGTGCAAATTTACGAATGCAAGTTACTTGTAAGGCTTTTGACACTCTAATCATATATATATCATGATGTAAGCCCGGTTAAGAGACAGAGAAATCAACTCTTGGCCGGGCTTATTCTATCGCATAGGATATTGCGCTATTATTAATAAATCGGTCTGACTATACATACATATTTATATTAGGAAAATATTAAGTTTAGGTGGTAGATTGGATGGATAGCATATCGGTAGAAAACACATATCAGGCACTAGTTGACGCAATTATTCCACGGACCCCCGGACTGGCACAAGAATATGGCCAGATTCAATATTACGGAGCTTTGGATCTGCAGGTGGATCAATTTTTAATTTATGTGCTGGAGCATTTATCGGTACCAATGGTATTACCGATAGCGGAAATCCTTAATGCAGCGGCAGTACTTTGGAGTAGGGATCAGGGTTATTATGGACCGGTAAGCTTTGCTGCTCTGTCTCCCATCGAAAGATTGAGTGTACTAAATATGCTCACACAACTGCCACAGGCTCCGGAAATCATGACGATGATATCTGAGGTGGATCCGGGGTTATGGATGACCGTAATCTCGATGTTAGATACCTATACACTCATGGGTTATTATTCAGAATGGTCTGGCTATGGTACGACAAGACTGAACCCACCCGAGGAGCGTGTACTGGAATTTAAGCCCCTCAGCTGGCTGCAGATAGGCTATCCGGGACCCTCCTTGGGATATCGTGTTCTAAGAGAAATAACCCTGGATTAGTAGTAGCTTTGCAGGAGAAGAATGGAGGGATTCGATGAATACGAATTATGATGCGGATGTAATTATAATCGGCGCCGGAGGCGGTGGTGCCGTAGTAGCGAAGGAGCTTGCCGAGAAGGGGGCCAAGATCATTTTACTGGAAGCCGGACCGTGGTTTGGTAACACCAAATGGCCAAATCCGAATTCGGAGCATGGTGCAATAAGCAGCTCCAGCTATGAAGATCTTAGTATAGATATTCTAAATCAATGCTTTACCGACTTGGAGGAGGATATGAATGATATGGTTACGGGAAAATTTCGCTGGGGGCCTGCGAACCGCAACCTTCCTCCTTGGACAAGAAAGGGAGGCGTGGTTTGGCAGAACTGTGGCGTTGGTGGCACAACACTTCATTACTTCGCTAATTCACCGAGAGCTTTGCCCCAAGCGGTTAATAATATATGGCCGATCAGCTACGAAGAGCTTGTACCTTATTATGAGAGGGTAGAGGCCGGGCTCCCGGTTCATCCTGCACCAATCACACCGAAGGAGGAGCTGTTCTATTATGGTGCGAAAAGAGCCGGCTGGCAATTTTGTGACATTCTTGATGTAACCGATTCATGTTATCGGCAGGGAATCAATGCGATACTTGGTGTAAATCCGTTAGTTAATAACCCGGATTTTGATTTTCATAATAATAATTCTGTTGGGTGCACCCTACGCGGCCACTGCATCAACGGATGTCATATCGGTCCAACCGTGGATGCAGTAGCCAAACGATCAACACTGGTCAGCTATATTCCGATGGCGCTTTCCACCGGTAATGCTGAGGTCAGACCCAATGCCTTTGTTACGAATATTCTGACAAGCGGGGAAGGAGAGGAGCTACAGGCAACCGGGGTTGTATATAAGGACACCTGGTCCGGAGAAACCACGGCACTTTACGCCAAGGTAATCGTGATGGCAGCAGGAGGAATCGAAACCCCGCGTCTATGGCTGAATTCAGGATTACCGGAGAATCCTTGGGTTGGAAAAGGTCTTACTAACCACTGGTTTGATTCGGTGTCCGGTATCTTTGACGAACAGGTATTGATGAATACCTTGGGGGTATCTGATATAAAGCCATACGTAGGACAGAATGGGGCGGCGAGAATGGAAATATCGGGAGTTGGTTCAATGATTACGGTAGGAATGAGCCCCGGACTCTTTTCCTCCCTCGCCTATGCCTCCAGTGCTAAGGGCTACGCTGCCCCAAATGTAACCAGTCCCCAGGCTGATTGGGATGTGGAGGGAATTGTGGTAGGAGAACAGCTTAAAGATTTTATGAGAGAATATCGGAGGACCCTGAGTATTCTGACATTCACCGATGATGAAGTGAATCAAAGGAATGAAGTGGTGCTTGATCCAATACAGAAAGATGATTATGGCTACATACCGGTGATCCACTATAGCCCCAGTGAGGCGGATATTATAAAGAGAGATCAGATTGCAGCCTATGCAGCGCAGCTTCTTCGTGCGGCTGGAGCCAGAACCGTAATCAGAGCCAATTTGCCGCCGGGTTTGTTCATTCATATTATGAGCACCATGCGAATGGGATTTGTTGTTGATACGAATTGCGAGGCTTATCAGGTGAAACGCTTATACATTGCGGATAACAGTGTATTATATAACGGAATTGGTGGGCCTAATCCGACCATGACAACGCAGGCATTAGCGACTCGGACAGCCGATAAGCTCTGGGAGAAATACTTCATGAATATAAGGTGAGTAGATAGAGCGCCATAGATTATCGCCTTGATAATATGCGGCGCTTTTTCTGTGCAAGCACCTTCATAAGTCCTCATCTATTAATGCACGAGGACAAGGGAGCAGTTTATGTGACCCCTTCGTGAGCTTAGCAAACGACCGGATTCTACCCAAAGAGTTGCAATCAGGCTAAAGCTTACGGAAGCAGGTATTTCGAAGCATTTAAAGCTGTTGTATCGGGTCGGATTAGTGAATAAACATCGTCAGGGAAATTATATTATGTATCAGCTGGATAAGAATACGATCGATTTCTTACCTTATACACTGTATGAATTCATATTGCAATAATATGAAATCCTATTAGACAAAATATGCTGTTCTATGATATTATAAGAACGAAAATTAGTGATTGAGAACCCTATAAAATCCATTTATAGAAGGGTTTTTCAGTCGGTTCGAATATCTTACAAGAATACGCATAGAATGACTATCTCGGAAAGGATATGGTATCACATACATCAGTATATAAGTGATACCGGGCAGACATATGAAAAATGTAGTTGTGATCGGTGTTTCAGGAGGTTCGGCTTCAGGAAAGACTACAGTTGCAAATCGGATAAAGGAAGCGTTCAAGGATAGTGTAGAGCTGTTGAGTCATGATTTTTATTATCTCCCCCATGATGAATTGCCTTTGGAGGAAAGAGTCAAACTAAATTATGATCATCCCAATGCCTTTGATACTCAGCGCTTTATTAGTGACATAAAATTATTAAAGCAGTATCAGCCAATCGACCGGCCGGTATACTCCTATGTGGTTCACAATCGTCTGGACGAGACAGTTCACATGAATCCGGCTAAGGTAATCATCGTAGAGGGCTTTATGATTTATGAGAATGCTGAGTTGAGGGACCTGATGGACATCAAGGTATTTGTCGATACCGATGCAGACGAGAGGTTAATCAGGCGCATCATCAGAGACGTAAATGAGCGTGGCAGAAGCTTAGAATCAGTTATTACCCAGTATTCGAATACCGTTAAGCCCATGCATGAGTTATTTGTAGAGCCCTATAAGAAGTATGCAGATATCATCATTCCAAGAGGCGGTATGAATGATGTGGCCACCTCGATGCTGATTCATCGGATTAAAGCGATCCTGGCAGAAGACGAGACAGAATAAAACAGATTATACTTACCTCAAACATTTTTCTGAAAAGTGTTTGAGGTATTTTTTATATTATAGTTATGGTATTTTGTATTATGGATAATAAATCGGTCCTTGTATCACCGCTAAGGCAATAAGGACATAAAAAGAGACGAAAGGGGAAAGTAAGCGATGACACCTGCCAACTGCTAATATTAATTTAGAAATAAATCAATATTCCGGCTGTAATTTTAGGAGCATAGAAGAAGCTGGCTCCTTAGCGATCGTAACGGGGAAGCTATCAAGGATGGCTTTCTATCCTTGTGATATCAAGCGATTGAGAGAGGTCGGAACAAGGCAGATAGAGGAGCTTACTTTACTATATCATAAATAATTGGACAGAGGACGAATCCTAACGGTGGCGCATCACCATGCGACATTGTAGGGTATTGTTCTATATGGCAATATCCATGTTCGAATGATTGAAGAGTTGATAGACTGTAGGAAGGACCTTCCTACAGTTTTTTGCGTTATAGAGGAAAGTTCATCCTATAACACAAAAAGCCCTCCGGGTAAGATGTATGAAATTAAACCTATGCGATAATAATGCTCTACTCTGCGAACTCAGTTCACTTTGCTCTATCTGCCGTTAGAAATGGAAAAAGAATATAAGAATGGGAGTTAATACAATGTTAGAATTAAGATTGACAGGAGTAAAAAAATATATGGATGCCACCCTGGTATTAAAGGACATCACGTTCTTGGTCAGTGAAGGGGAGAAGGTAGGAATTATAGGCGAAAACGGCAGCGGCAAGAGCACAATACTTAAGCTGATTGCAGGAGTATTGCCCTTTCATTACTGTGTGGGTTATCCGGGAGCAACGAGCCCGGGCTATGATGAAGGCTTTGTCATTAAGTCCAGAGAAGCCTCCTGCGCCTATCTGGAGCAGCTTCCGAATTACCCGGAGGGGATGAACGTGCTTCAGGTGTTGCGGTCTGCCTTCGACGAGGTGCTTAGATTAGAACAGGAGTTGAGGGCCTGTGAGGAGAGGATGCAATATCTGGACGGGGTAGAACTAGAGAGGACTCTTCGCCAATACAGCCGAATTACAGAAGACTATGAGGTAAGAGGAGGTTACGAGGTGGAGGAGAAGCTGAAGAAGATTTGTACGGGCTTGAAATTCGAGGAGAGCTTCTTGAGACAGGAATTTAACCTCTTAAGTGGGGGAGAGAAGACAACAGTCATTCTTGGAAAGCTACTGATTGATAATCCGGAGATATTACTGCTGGATGAGCCTACGAATCATCTGGATATGGAATCGGTGGAATGGCTGGAGGAGTATCTGAGAAATTATAAGGGGATGGTACTCATCGTGTCCCATGACCGATATTTTCTGGATAATATAGTATCAAAAATAATCGAGGTTGAGGATAAGGTTTGTCAAACCTATCGAGGCAATTATACGGAATATGTCAGACAGAAGGAGGAGCAGCTTCGCGTTCAGTATGATCATTATAGGGACCAGCAAAAGCAGGTTAATGCCATGGAGAAATCGGTAAAGGAGCTCAGGGATTGGGCAATGCGCGGGGATAATAATAAATTCTTCCAGAGAGCTGCCAGCATTCAGATCAAGCTGGATAAAATGGACTTGATCGACAAACCGGTCTTTGAGAAACGCAACATGAGGTTAAATTTCAAGGAGTCAGAGAGGTCGGGAAATATCGTAATCAAAGCTCTGGAGCTTGGGAAAAGCTACGAGGATAAGTTGATTTTTGCAAAAGCTGATATGATTGTGAACTATGGTGAAAGTGTAGCTCTGATCGGCCCCAACGGCTGTGGAAAAACGACGTTACTTCGAATGCTTCTTAAGGAGGAGAAGCCGGAGGAAGGTATCGTTGAGTTCGGAGCAAATGTAAGAGCCGCCTATCTACCCCAGAAGCTCGCCTTTGCCAATGAGGAGCTGACCGTGCTGGACTGCTTCCGGGAGGATATCTTTATCCTGGAGGGAAAGGCTAGGGAGTATCTGGCTAAGTTCATGTTCTACGGAAGTACCGTGTATAAGAAAGTCCGGCATTTATCCGGAGGAGAGAGGGTTCGACTCAAGCTTAGTAAGCTATTGTATGAGGATATCAACCTTCTGATTCTGGATGAGCCTACGAATAATCTGGATACCGATTCTATCGAGACAATCGAGCAGGCGCTGGAGAATTTCAAGGGAACCATCTTCTTTATCTCACATGACCGATACTTTATTAATAAGGTTGCAGAGAGAGTAATCGTCGTTGATAACTACCGGTTAAAAAGCTATGACGGTGGATATGACGCTTATAAAGCAGCCAAGGCAGGTTCGGTAAAATAAAATCGACTTCTTTGCGGCAATTACACGAAACAGCATTCATTATTCGTTCTTACATGATATAATAGATACAAAACTAAACGGAGCGTTGATTGCACTGACTCAGATTTAGCTATATTATTGCTATGAGGTGAAGGAAATGGATACAGTAAAAACAGGGGCATTGATAACATCCTTAAGAAAAGAAATGAATATGACACAGAGGATGCTTGCCGAAAAGCTTCATGTCAGTGAGCAGGCAGTATCAAAATGGGAGCGAGGCGTCGGTGCTCCGGACATCTCGCTGATCAATACCTTAGCAAAGCATCTTGGTGTAAGCCCCAGAGAGATTCTTTCCGGAGAAATGACCTCAAATGAGGAGGATTCAGGTAATATGAAACGTGTTAAATTCTATGTGTGTTCCGAATGTGGAAATATTATAACAAGTACCGGTAAGCTGGAGTCAACCTGTTGTGGTAAGATCCTGGAGGAACTGTCCGTTAATAAGGAGGAGCAGGAGCATACTCTTATAATGGAAGAGATGGACGGAGGCTTATATTTGAGTATAGCTCATGAGATGAGTAAGGAGCATTACATCTCCTTTCTCGCGTATGCAACCAGTGATAAACTGGTGGTCAATAGGCTATATCCGGAGCAGGATGCCCAGTTGCAGATATATAGGATGGGGCACGGGATTATTTATTACCATTGCTCCAGGCATGGTTTGTTCTCCCGCAGGATATAATGAACAATTTTAATAACGGTAAAGGCAATAAACCACCGGAGGGGATTGCTAAGCGAACAGAGATGGAGCGCTTGGCAGCCTAACTAGGTGGTTTTTGTATTCATGACAAGTGAATTGGGATACCAATTTATCTTGTTGAGGGGCATTGTAATAATTTCTTTTAGATGTTAAAATATGGTTGACTTAATAAGGACTTACACCTAGGAGGAACAATATGAGTAGGAAAATAACTATCATATCAGCATATGCCATAGCACATTTTGTAGTTGATTTTGCATGTGCGTTTCTGATGTTCCGTATATTACAGGGAACACCTCATTGGTATATCGGACTGCTTATCTATAATTTCTGCGCCTTTGCGTTACAGATGCCCATCGGTCTTCTCGCTGACCGTTTCAATCATAATGCGATATGCGCTGCAATTGGGTGCGGACTAGTTGCGTTAGCCTTCCCGTTTGGGGCTATGACGATCCCGGCAGCGATTCTTGCCGGAGTCGGGAATGGTATGTTTCATATCGGCGGAGGGATTGAGGTGTTGAATGCCGGTAAGGAGAAGCCAACGCTTCTCGGTATCTTCGTATCCCCAGGTGCTCTGGGGATTTATCTGGGAACCTTACTCGGTAAGCAGAAGGGTCTCCCAGTGATGGTTGCGATCATCGGATTAATCGTCATGCTGCTGCTCATCCTAATTCTTCAATACATAGTCTGTAAGAGCTTTCGCTCCGATAATACGGCCTTAACTCTGCAGGGCTTGGAAGCTCCGTGGGTTCTTGCTGCGGTCGGAAGTCTCCTGCTGGTTGTCATTCTCCGCTCTTATATCGGAATGACCGCCGCCTTTCCCTGGAAAAGCAATGCACTATGGGCTGGGCTGTCTGTTGGTGCTGTAGTACTTGGCAAGTTATTCGGAGGAATTCTGGCAGTACCGTTGGGAGTTAAGAAGACCAGTATCCTATCCCTCGGACTGGCAGCAGTACTATTCCTTTTTTCTGATGTACCTGCCCTGGGGATTGCCGCAATGTTTTTCTTCAATATGACTATGCCATTGACCTTATGGGGTGTAGCAAGGCTGTTGGCAGGTTGTAAGGGCTTCTCCTTTGGTTTACTGACCTTTGGTCTGTTTCTAGGCTTTGTTCCTCCTTATCTGGAGCTTGCGCCGCTATTCTCGACCACAGTCGGCTTCTCCGTCGCCTCTGCTTTATCCCTGGTGGTATTGCTTTATGGGCTGCGAAGGGTGGTGGATTAATGGGGATGGAGCTCCTATATTCACTGGGATTATCATTAATTCTTACCTTAGCGCTGGAATTGTGCTTTGGATATTTTTGTAAAATTCGGGATAAAAAAGATATCGTACTTCTTGTCTTCGTTAATATACTTACCAATCCGTTCGTGGTTATGTCCGATTATCTGATCGTTCATTATAGCCATATCAATCGGATTGCGGTTGTTATCCTCCTAGAATTGATGGCAATCTTAACAGAGGGTTATTATTACAAAACCTATGGAAAGGCTTACCGACGCCCCATACTCTTTGCACTTTGTGCGAATTTATTTTCGTATGGCATCGGTCAGCTGCTGAATACATTGCTATAGAACCGGGGATGAATTAAATGCGATATGAAACAGCCGGTAGAAAATGGAGCGAATAATTTATATAAAGAGAAGGGAGGAATGATGATGAAGAGGATTCGTTTGAAAGGACTTGGAATACTTGCCTGTCTGTTGATTGCATTATTAATGACCAAGTCGGTACAGGCTGATGTGATCTGGACACCCAATGATGATTTTTTTAATGAACATTACGAAGAGTGTGAACGATTGCTGAGAAGCTATACGGCTAATGGTGAGGAGGGCTATGTCGAGATTAAGAAGAACCCAAGGTCCAAGGAGACAGTAAAGAATGTAGAGAACGGGACAGAGTTCTATGTGTCCTTCACCTACACCGATGAGAAGGGCAGGATATGGGGTGTTGTAGAATACGATGAGGGCACTGGCTGGATCATAATGGAGGATATGTTGGTCATTTATGATAATATCTCCTTTATGGAGGAGCATAAGGATGAGATTCAGGCTTATCAAGGTGAATTTGATGATTATGTTCCGGAGGAAGAACCGGTGCAATTCTATCAGTATCCGGGCTCCGGAATGTTAATCAGTGCAATGGATATTAAGGAGGATAAACCGGAGTTTAGCTATATCTATAAGGATGCAGAAGACCGCCAGTGGGGATACGTCGCTTATTATTTCTCACATAGAGGCTGGATCTGTCTCAGCGACCCGACCAATGCCAGCATACCCGGAAGCCAGGAGCAGCCAGAGGTTACCACTATTCCGCCGATCACAGAGCTGCCGGATCCAGGCTCCTCTGTCAGTACGGAAGTAATTCTTATCGCGGTATTGGTTGTGGCTGTGATCCTTGGTACGGTAGTCATAATAAGATTATTCTGGAAGAAAAAATAAATGGATAGAATTCACAGCACAGCTGTGCTATACTGCTATTATCAAATTTAAGGAGGTGGGCTTACCATGAAAAGCTTAGATTGTATCGATAGAGAGGACATCGTTTATATGGAGGGAAAACTATTTGAATTACAAGAAAGGTGCAGATGTATTGCCGGCCCGCTTGCTGAAAGAGATTCAGGAATATGTCGAGGGTAGCCTGGTCTATATTCCGAAACGCAGCAGTAAAGCAGGCTGGGGCTATGTCAGTGGTGCCCGAGAGGCAATTGACCAAAGAAACAGAAAAATCATGTATTTGTTTGAACATGGGGAGACAATGGAATCCCTGGCAGACCGGTTCCATCTTAGTGAAGATACGATTCGGAAAATCGTATATAGGAAAAAATCGATATAATCGTTCTATTCCTATGCATTTAACATTTACTGTGAGATAATACTAGTGACCGGTCAATTTCGTAGGAAAGGGGATGGTTATTTTGATCAAAAGTATAGAGGTGTTTGAACTTTAATACCCTAAAAAGAGGCAGTGAGCTTGCTCGCTGCCTCTTTTGAATCACTATACATAAATGAAAAAAGCTTGTTTCCCCCCAGCTTCATAATACCTTAAGCAAACCTTAAGTATTTTGCAGTTGCTGTGAATAGGAAAAGAATGGGCTTTATAAGCCAGAAATTAATCGCTGCAATGGGATTTCTGGCTGTCCAGCCGGAGATGGGCGTATTAGCTGAAGAAAATTATTTGATGAAGTCGTTATAAAAGAATGGTGATATCATAGAAAAGCTGATATAATAATGCTGTCCGTGAGGAAATACAGGCGTAGACAAATGCAAAAAGAAGGCATGTTGGGTATGTATGAATTAGGAGAATTACAACACACATAGCATTTGTATAAAACACACTTGCATAGACTAATACATAAGGAAAGTATTCTAAGCCGGTGAAGAACAAGTAACATAATAGAAAGAAAAACAAAAAGGGAAAGGCATAGGTAACAGATATGTTAATTGAATTATTGAAGGTCATCATACTGGGTATCATTGAGGGGATTACCGAATGGCTGCCAATCAGCAGTACCGGTCATATGATTTTAGCAGAGGAGTTTATTCATTTAAACGTTACGGATGAATTCATGGAGATGTTCCGTGTGGTAATCCAGCTGGGTGCAATCTTAGCGGTTGTAATTCTGTATTTTCACAAATTGAATCCCTTCGCTCCAAGCAAATCCAAGGAAGAGAAGGCATCAACCTGGGATATCTGGTTTAAGGTATTGGTGGGATGTATTCCGGCAGGTATATTGGGAGTATTATTTGATGACTGGTTTGACGCTAATTTCTATAATTATCAGACGGTAACAGTTACGTTGATTTTATATGGTATTCTGTTCATAATTGTGGAGAACCGTAATAAAGGCAGGTCTGCAAGAATCACTAAATTCAGTGAGTTGACCTACACGACGGCATTGCTCATCGGTATCATCCAGATTCTTTCGATTATCCCGGGAACCTCCCGATCGGGAACCACCATTTTAGGAGCGATTCTGCTTGGTACCTCCCGTTATATTGCGGCGGAGTATTCCTTCTTCTTATCCATACCGGTTATGTTCGGAGCCAGTCTGCTTAAGATTGTTAAATTCGGCTTCGATTTTACAGGGACTGAGATTGCAATTTTGGCAATGGGCATGCTAGTTGCTTTTGTTGTATCCGTCCTGGCAATCCGCTTCCTGATGGGCTTTATCAAGAAAAATGACTTTAAAGCCTTCGGCTGGTACCGCATCGCACTCGGTGTGATTGTGCTTGCTTACTTTATTTTCCTGGGATAGTAAGTCAGACATAAGGCAGGAGTATTGTGATAGTAGAACTGATTATGACGACAATATAGTAAGAGATAAAATGTCACTCCGGGCAAAACACCGAGGAGTGACATTTTTATGTGATAACGATACATTAACGAGTTTTTAACTTTTACCGGCTACTTTTCGGATCTGCTTTTTTCGTGTTTACCTTCATGAACTCCGATGACCTGGCCGTTAATGATTCCAACATCGGCATTCTCCTTCGGCTTCATTTTACGCAGCTCGGAATTACTCTTCTCCCGATCCTTTATTCTGTTTTTATTATTATCCATACGTTACTCCTTTCTTTTTGCTGGATTTTAATTCATGATAATAGAAAGTTTGCGAAGCGTGCTTTCTATCGTTTGCGCTCACATTACAATGATAGAATACCCTTTTACCCAGGGATATTATCTGCAATTTGAATGAAATTATTGCATAGGAATAATTTTTCATAGAAAAGGGATATATACATTTTTAATAAACTGGTTTATAATGGCTCATATCCTGCATATCAGACAGAAGGTTTACCTATCGTATGGTGGGAAAAGGACTGATAGGTATAAACTGCAAATAGACTTGGTTTTGTGACTAGAAGAGGAGATAATAATGACACGTACGAGAGAGGGCAGCAATGGTATCACGGAGGGAGTGATATGGAAACAGATATTGATCTTTTTCTTTCCGTTGCTTTTCGGAACATTTTTTCAACAGCTTTATAATACAGCGGATGCGGTCGTGGTTGGTCGTTTTGTCGGAAAAGAGGCTCTATCGGCGGTGGGCGGTGCTCCAAGTACACTGATCAGTGTCTTTGTTGGCTTTTTTGTGGGTATTTCCACCGGTGCTACCGTAACCATCTCCCAGTATTATGGCGGACGGAATAAGGAGGAGGTTAGCAAGGCGGTCCATACGGCAATTGCTATGGCAATCGTCGGAGGTGCTATTATCATGGTGATTGGATTGGTCGGTGCACCGGCTGCCCTTCGCATGATGGGGACTCCGGAAGAGTTAATGCAAGACTCCTTAACCTATATCAGAATCTATTTCGTAGGTATGATTGCCAATTTGGTATACAACGTCGGTTCCGGTATCCTGCGTGCAATCGGTGACTCGAAAAGACCATTGTATTTCCTGATTGTCAGCTGCTTTGTTAATATCGTCTTAGACCTGATTTTTGTGATAGCATTTCATTGGGATGTCATGGGTGTTGCGGTAGCAACGGTAATCTCTCAGCTCTGTAGTGCTGTTCTGGTCTGTATTACCCTGATGCGAACAAAGGACAGTTATCAGCTTAGATGGAAGGAGCTTCGTTTTCACAGGGAAATGCTGAGAAGAATCATTCGAATCGGTTTGCCTGCCGGTTTTCAGTCCCTGATGTATTCCTCCTCCAATGTAATCATCCAGGCGAATATGAACAGCTTCGGTACGGATACCATTGCTGCCTGGACTGCATTCGGTAAAATAGATGGTATCTTTTTTATGGTTATGAGTTCATTCGGAATATCCATTACTACCTTTGTAGGACAGAATTATGGAGCGGGGAAATACGATCGTGTACGTAAGGGTGCCAAGGTGTGCCTTCTTATGGCAATATTGGTAGCCATAGGCTTAAGTGTGATTCTATACTTCACAGGTCCATATATTTATTGGATGTTTACAGCGGATTCCATGGTACTGGAGAAGGGAATGGAGATGCTGCGCATTATGGTTCCTACCTTCTGGACTTATGTGTTTATTGAGATTTTCTCCGGTTCCCTGCGTGGAATGGGAAATTCCTTCATTCCTATGATTCTGACCAGTATGGGCATTTGTGTACTGCGTGTACTTTGGATATTCACCGTAGTACCTCTTCGGCCGGAGGTTAGTACGGTAATCTATAGCTATCCTATCACCTGGGTGGTAACCTCGGTGCTTTTTATCATTTATTATTTATACTATACGAGGAAGCAATTACCGGAGAGAATGGCATAAGAGTTTTCCTTAGAAATAGAAAGGTGTGTCCAATGAAAAATATAAAATTAACACTGGAATATGACGGTAGCCGTTATCATGGCTGGCAAAGGCTTGGCAAAGGCGAATCGGAGAATACGATCGAGAATAAGCTGCTGGAGCTGATTAAGAGGATGACCGGAGAAGACGTGGAGCTGAACTGTGGCAGCAGAACGGAAGCAGGAGTTCATGCCTATGCACAGATCGCTAATTTTAAGACCAATTCTGATCTGAAGCTTTATGAAATTAAGAATTATTTTAACCGGTATCTTCCGATGGATATTGCGGTGGTAGAAGTAGAGGAGGTTCCGGAACGTTTTCATGCAACGCTGAATGCGAAATCGAAAACCTACCTGTACCGTATCGCCATCGGTGATGTGCCCAGTGTCTTCGACCGCAAATATACCTATTATTGCTTCAAGAAGCCGGACCTTGCACTTATGAAGGATGCGGCCAATAAGCTACTCGGTAAGCACGATTTTAAAGACTTCTCTACGGTGAAGAAGAGTAAATCCACCATCAAAGAGATCTATTCCATTGAGATCTATCAGGATTCGAAGGAGATACAGATAGCGCTTCACGCCAATGACTTTCTGCATAATATGGCTCGCATGCTGGCGGCAACACTGCTGGATATCGGCCTGGGTGCCAGAAAAGCCGAGGAGCTTGAAGCAATCCTAAACCCGAATTCTGATGAGACAGCCAGTGCGCCTGCCAGTGCACAGGGATTATTTCTTCAGGAGATAGAGTATTAAAGCATATTTTCATCCGTTATAAGTATATAATAATTTCATCTTTTTATAAGTCTGCAGCCTTATGCTGCCGGATAGGACAGGTTAGATACCTGATCATGCCGGATGGAAGAGGTCTGCAGACTTTTTTATTTTGGAGTCTGATATTGACTTAATACTGCATGTATGATAGTATTCCTAAAAAGGAACACTAAAAGCATGGAAAGGAATGTGGAAGTGATGGATGAGAATATAATCTTCAAATTAAGCTTATTCGGGCTGACCAGGCAGGAGGCAATCCTTTATATCACGTTGCTGTCAAATCAAAGCATGACAGGATATGAGCTCGCCAAGCTTACGGGAATATCCAAATCGAATACCTACGGCTCGCTTACCGGTCTGGTAAGTAAGGGGGCTGCTTATATCGTCTCGGAGGAGGCAACAAAGTATCTGGCTGTTTCGGTAGAGGAATTTTGTAATAACCGGATTCATACCCTTGATGAAGCGAAGAAGGAGCTATCCTGTATCGCCTTCCGGAGTCCTGATGCAGAAGGTTACATTACAATAACCGGAAGACAAAATATTCTGAATAAAATGCGAACCATGCTGGAGGGAACAACCCAGAGAGTATATCTATCCTTGAATTCAGAACTGCTGATGCATTTTCTTCCGCAGCTGCAGGAGCTCATAAGGAGGAATATCAAGGTTGTCATTCTAACCAACGGTCAGGTAACGCTGCCGGGTGCAACCCTATACTATTCGGAACGGATTGATGACAAAATCAGGATCATCGTTGATTCGGTCGAGGTAATCAGCGGACTGCCTGATAAGAATTGCCTCTATTCCAAGAACGAGAATCTGTTTTCTATATTTAAGGATATGCTTACCAATGAAATTGAGATAATTGAGATGAAGGAGGGTTCATACTGATATGGGGAAAGAATTCCGCTTAAGTAAAAGCCGTGTCGAGCAGCTGGCACAGAAATATGGTTCACCGCTTTATGTATATGATGAAGAAACTTTGCGGACACGTTGTAGGGAGATGAAGAGCTTAGTTGATTATCCGAATTTTAGACCGAATTATTCTGCGAAAGCGAATACCAATATCGAGCTGTTAAAAATTATCCGCAGCGAAGGCTTCTGCGTGGATGCCATGTCGCCGGGAGAGATCGTAATTGAGGAGGCAGCGGGTTTTGGGCCGGAGGAGATACTTTATATATCCAATAATGTTGCGGTGGGGGAAATGAAGTTTGCCGTAGATCGCGGTATTACGGTAAGTGTGGATTCACTGTCCCAGCTGGAGACCTTCGGGAGGCATTTTCCGGGAAAGAGGGTAGCAGTAAGATTAAACCCCGGAATTGGCGACGGCCATAATGAGAAGGTAGTTACCGGAGGAAGAAGCAAGTTTGGTATCGAGCTGAAGGAGATCGCTGCTGTGAAAGCCATAGCAGATCGATATAAGCTTACTATCGTTGGTATCAATCAGCATATCGGCTCTCTGTTCCTCGAAGGGAGCAGGTTCGTGAAAGCCTGCCAAAATCTATTGGAGGCAGCAAAGGAATTTACCGAGCTGGAATTCATAGATCTGGGCGGTGGCTTCGGAGTACCGTATCAGGGAGAGGAAAGGCTTGACCTGGATCGGTTGTCCCTTCAGATGCAGCAGGTCATCGACGAGTTTTTGAAGGAATACCCGGATAAGAAGCCGGAGATCAAGATTGAGCCTGGAAGATATGTGGTTGCAGAATGCGGTATTCTGATCGGCAGGGTAAACAGCATCAAGATAAATTACGGTGAGAAGTATGTGGGTACGGACATCGGCTTTAATGTGTTGATGCGCCCCGTATTATATGATGCTTATCATGGGATTATCGTCTGTATTGAGGAAACCGTAGAGGAATAGGTAACCGTTGTCGGTAATATCTGCGAGACCGGTGATATCATTGCAAAGGATAGAAGTCTTCCGATAATGAACGAGGGTGATTATATCGTAGTAGAGACAGCCGGCGCCTATGGTTATTCCATGAGCTCTAATTATAATGCAAGGCTTCGACCGGCAGAGGTGCTTATCGAGCTTGACGGAACAGATCGGTTGATCAGACGAAGGGATCGCCTGGAGGATCTGATAAGGCAGCTGTAATCCGCATGATTAGAACGGTGCTCTCAAAACCTCCAATCGCATTACTGCCATGGGAGGGCTCAATTATAATCTATCATTAAGGAATGGACAGCCATAAAAAGCTAGCGATACCTAAGATAAGTAGAAGCCAACCTGTAAAAGTAGTTGTACCTGACTAAAGTTGGGAGCCTATATTACAACAATAACAGTGTTATTTATTGATTTTCTGCTATCGACATTATAAAATATACTGCAGAAAGGGAGGATTAAGTATGCTTTTAGGATTTAAAATGAAATTGTATGAGGGAATGGAAGAGGAGTATACGAAGCGCCACAATGAATTGTGGCCTGAGATGATTGATATGCTTCATGCTCATGGCGGCAAAAACTATACCATCTTCTTAGACCGCGAGACCAATGTCTTATATGGATCGATTGAGATCCTGGATGAGGAGTTATGGGCAAAGGCGGCTGATACAGCCATCAATCGTAAATGGTGGGATTACATGGCCGATATCATGGAGACCAACCCCGATAACAGCCCAATCAGCAAACCGCTGGTAAAAGTGTTTCATCTGGATTGATATCACAATCCAGATAAATCGGCTCTACGGTCTTTCGATGCTGATCGTCCTAAATAACAGTAACGGCAGCAGAGCACCTCGATGGATACACAATTCGGTACCTTTACCGTAACTCTGGAGCCGTATGATAATATAAAACATAAATAGAAACGTCATTGCATTGAAGCTGCAATGGCGTTTTTTGTTTGCGCCCAGCATGGGCGAAATCATATAACAAAATGTAATATTAAGAAAATCTTTTGTTTTTTCTGAAGAAGTCCTTTTGATTTTGCAGTTATTATTATCAGTAAGATAACTTGAAGTAAAGAATGAGGAATTTCATCGTCCTGTTACTTACGACTGGATTAATTAAAAATAGGCCGCGATAGGAAGAGGAAGGAATACTATGGATATTCAAATGCTGACCGATTATTTTTATAGGTACGGAGGTATTGTGATCTTTATTATTGTTTTTTTGGAATATTTAAATCTGCCGGGTTTTCCTGCGGGGATCGTCATGCCTCTGGCAGGAATATGGGCCTCCAAAGGAGGGATTGGGTTTGGTTGGGCCCTTTTGCTATCGGTTATAGCCGGTTTGTGCGGAAGCTGGGTGTTATACCTCCTTGGCAGATATGGTGGTGATCTCGTGTTGAATCGATATCTTAAAAAGCATCCAAAACACCGGGAGACAATCGAAAGGACTATGGAGCGGATCCGAAGCAAAGGTTATCTGGGATTGTTCCTTGGGAAACTGATACCAATGTTTCGAACAATTATCTCCATACCGGCGGGTATATTAAAGCTTAACTTTATCGGATATACCGTTGCATCGACTCTTGGAATACTCGTATGGAATCTGGTGTTTGTCGGAGCGGGTTTTTTCTTTGGCGATTCGGTTCTAAAGGTATTTGTTTAAGTGGTTTGAAAGGATAAAAATAGCAGGCTGTTAGAAAGGCATGGTTATTATAATGAGAATTGCGATGATGACAAATAATTATAAACCCTTTATCGGTGGAGTACCGATATCAATCGAACGGCTGGCAACGGAGCTGCGAGGACTTGGGCATGAGGTAACTATCTTTGCTCCCAGCTATGAAGGGGAGGTAGCGGAAGAGCATGTAATCCGTTATCATTCCTTTAAAAGAAAAGTCAGGGGAGAATATATCATACCATATGTTTTGGATCCGATCATCGAGGAGAGCTTCGCCAGGATGTCCTTCGATCTGATTCACGTCCATCATCCCATGCTGATAGGCTATGTGGCTCAGCATTTGGGGAAGAGATATCATATTCCGGTGGTGCTAACCTATCATACCAGATATGAGCAATATCTTCATTATCTGAAGTTTTTTGGTAAAAGACCGGTTGCCGAATTCGAGGTGCAGAAGAAAGAAAGTAGGACCAAGAGCGGACGAAGACTCACTGCAATCGGAGGGGAGAAGCTGGTGGCTGCACATAATCGGATCTTCATCAATAAATGTAGTCTCGTTTTTGCTCCCTCTGAAAGTATGAGAGATTATCTGCTGGAGAATGGGATCGTCACAGATGTTGAGGTTGTTCCTACCGGAATCCTTAAGGAGGAATTTGATTACGATCCGCAAGAGGCTGTGAGGCTTCGCCGCAGCTATGCCGGGGATTCTAAGTATCTGTTCTGCAGCGTTTCCAGATTGGAGAGAGAGAAGAATATTGAATTTTTGCTGGAGGGATTAAGGGATTTTAAGGCGCGGAAGGGAGATTGCTTTAAGGTTCTCCTGATTGGCGACGGTGGCCGCAGGCAGATGCTTAAGGAGGAGGCGAGAAAGCTTGGACTGGAGCAAAACGTCATATTCTGTGGAAACATCCATCATAATCAGCTACGCAATTATTACCGTGCCTGCAATGCCTTTCTCTTTGCTTCAACCTCAGAGACCCAGGGGATTGTACTACTGGAGGCTATGGCTGCCGGGCTGCCGATTGTGGCGGTTGAAGCGAGCGGTGTCCGTGATGTGGTAGTGAACGGTCGAAACGGATATATGTCAGAGAACAGGGTATGCTCCTGGACGAATAAGCTGGTAGAGCTTACGGAAGAGGAAGGATTATCAGAAAGGATGCAGAGTAACGCGATAGAGGATGCGAGCCATTATCTTTCGGCTGATATAGCACGAAAGGTTCAGAAGTATTATCAGGATGTTATATATCAGAGAAGAATGGAGCCTGAGTATGAATACCAGAATATCTACCCGGTTACAAGCTGGATTATTCCTTACCTACCTAAAAATCATACGTCTGACTGGAACAATAGAATTAAAGAATGAAGATCGTATCAGGGAAAGATGCACGAGCCAAAGAAACTATTGTTCCTTCTGGCTTCTCAAGCAGATAAGGAGATGGTATACATCCATTTCCATTATCGGAATGTCATCAGGCTAAGGAACCGATGGGATCGATATGTTATCCCACTGCCCTTCTGTAAAATCATTGCAGAGGTAGAAGAGCTTGGTAGGATCGATGATAATGAACTAAGGAATTTTCAGGAATATCGGAGGAAACTAGTGTGAATTATTAAGAAGCATAATTCACACCTCATAGTTTGTACCTGCGTAATCCTCGGTACATACTAATACAAAGGGTAGGCATGAGGAAACTAGTGTAGTGAACATGTATTATGTTCATGATATAATAAAAGCGTAGTGAGCATCTTACAAGCTTGCTTTGTATAGATGCGATCGGAGCTGACGACCATGAATAAGCACTTTATTCATGATATAATGAAGGTTAGTAAAGTACACCATAATCGGAAAGAATTATTAGGATAATCAAAGGATGCTGTGGAGGTCGCGATGGAATCATATCATGTGCTTGTTGTTGAAGACGATAAAGAAATATTGGAGGGGATTGGAATCTTCCTGAAGAACCAGGGCTATACCGTATATAGTGCCTCTAATGGAGTAGAAGGTCTGGAGATTATTGAGAAAGAAGAAATCCATCTGGCTATTGTAGACATTATGATGCCAAGGATGAATGGCATTACCATGACCATGAAGCTGAGGGAAAAGCATGAGTTTCCGGTCATCATGCTGACGGCAAAGTCAGAAGAGATCGATAAGGTAACCGGTCTTAACATTGGAGCAGATGATTATGTTACGAAACCCTTCGCACCGATGGAGCTTTTAGCAAGAGTCAATTCCCAGCTCCGCCGGTATACGAGATATCATGGTACAGCTAATAAACAAGAAGAAAATGTCTATCTCTGTGGTGGACTGGAGCTGAATGAGAACACGGTTCAGGTTATGGTGGACGGTAATCCGGTAAAGGTTACTCCGATGGAATTTAAGATTCTGGCATTATTGATGAAGCATCCGGGGAGGGTGTTTTCCTCTGATGAGATATATGAGAGAGTATGGAATGAACGAGCGGTAGGTACGGATACCATCATGGTTCATGTCAGAAATATCAGGGAAAAGATTGAAATAGATCCAAAAAATCCAAAATATTTAAAGGTGGTGTGGGGGGTTGGATACAAAATCGAAAAGCAATAATCAAAGCAGATTAGGCGGTGTTGTCGTAAGCTGTCTCGTGATATTTGTGATTGCGGCAGCAGTGCTGCTATCCTATAGGCCGGTACTTCATTATGCTCAAAAAATGTCCGAAAAGCATTTACAGCAGAGAGAAGAGCAGGCCATAGAACAGCAGGAATATTTTAAAGAAGAATTTCTGAATCATCTGGAACGGGGAAACTATGTACTGTTCTGGGATATTAAGCGTAAGGGAAATGCAGGGCTGCAGCCTTCCGATATCTATTTTGACAAGGAATTGATTAGTCAGAATGACGAGGCGGGCTTGATCGAACAGAAGGAAGCATTTTTTAACGAAATCAATGAAATTCTGTATCTTTGGTGGGATGATTTTTATTCGAACACACTGATATATTATCCGTTGTTCGAATATTACATCGCGGATAATCAGTCAGGTAATAATATGACAAATTCCAATAATTCCATTGATCGATTGTTGACAGACACTCAGGAAGCGCAGGAGCTGAAGAAGAGATACCCCTTCTATATCATCTTCCGGTATAATGAGGAGGGGCAGCTCCAGATATCGGATTATGCAGGCTATAAACAGGAGCAAATGGATCAACTACTAATTGATTATCAGAATAAAGAGATAATCAGGAATCAGGTCAATGATAATTATTGGCTCCAATTTATCAATCAAATGGTAGAACCAAAAGATATCACAATCATCTATGCCTCCCAGTCGAATGACTTCTATTATCATTACGGGATCGCAGGAACCAATGAGACTAATCCTATATGGGACTTTTACACGGGTGGATTTGTGTATGTAACAGTCTTTGCGGCTATACTAATCGCCTTATCGGCCTTACTGCTGCCTTTTATTAAGTGCCTGAGATTAGATGGGGGATTGTTAACAAGAATCCCCTTAGAGCTTTCCATAGCAGGTGTGTTATGTGTTATGGCATTTTATGAAAATCTGCTAAGGATGGCATGGGAGACGACATCCGGCTTCTTTATCACACAGCCGAGCCAAACCATTCTGTCCGAGACGACCCTGCACATACTGGATTATAGCGTGAACTATATCACACTTGTCATTCTTGGGACGATTGTATATGTGGCAGTATTGTCCTTCCGACGTTTATTTGTGATTGGTTTGAAACGATATATCAAGGAGCAGACTATAACCGGCAAAATATGTACCTTCATAGCTCGAACTGTAAAGAAGGTATATCGAAGCCTAATGGATATCGATCTGACAGACCGGTCCAATAAGATAATTCTACGTTTATTAGCAGTGAATTTTATTATACTTGCTTTACTTTGCAGTATCTGGGTCTTTGGTATTGCTGTATTGATACTCTATAGTATCCTGTTATTATTCCTGATGCGTAAATATGTGAATGATTTGAAGAAAAAATATGCGATTCTGCTTAATGCAGCCAGTAGGATGGCGGATGGTAATCTGGATGTGGTGATCGAAGAGGATATCGGAGTGTTTGAGCCGCTGAAGGAGGAATTTGCAAAGGTACAGCACGGCTTCAAGAAAGCGGTGGAAGAAGAGATGAAAAGTCAGAGAATGAAGACTGACTTGATAACCAATGTATCCCATGATCTGAAGACACCATTAACAGCGATTATTACCTATGTAAATCTGTTAAAGGAGGAGAATATTACACCGGAGGAACGTGCCTCTTACATCGCTACCCTGGATATGAAGTCTCAGCGGCTGAAGCGCCTGATCGAGGATTTATTTGAGGTCAGTAAGGCCTCCAGCAATAATATAACAATGAATCTGATTGAGGTAGATATCGTCGGCTTAATAAGGCAGGTCTTACTGGAAATAGATGATAAGCTGTCCCAGGCTGAGATAGAGCTGAGGTTGAGTCTGCCGGAGGAAAAGGTTATTCTTAAGCTGGACTCTGAGAAAACCTATCGCATCTTTGAAAATCTTATTATTAATATCGCAAAATATGCGATGCCACATTCCCGTGCGTATATCATGATGGATGTGACAGAATGTAAGGTTGTAGTGACTCTGAAGAATATCTCTGCTATGGAGCTGAGCTTTCATACGGAGGAGATAACCGAGAGATTTGTACGCGGGGATCAATCCAGGAATACAGAAGGCTCCGGCCTTGGGCTAGCAATCGTAAAAAGCTTTGTGGAGCTTCAGGGAGGTACCTTCGAGATAATAGTAGACGGTGATTTGTTTAAAGCGGTGATTACATGGATGAGGTAGATCAGCTTTAATAAATTACTCCAGGCAGAAGTGAGGAGAAATTCCTTAATCATCACGCATGTGGAGACGGTGGTTCTTTTATCCAACGAAAAAAAAGCATATCATGTTTAATAGAATTATAAGAATACATTCATTTACTAAAAAGGAGATTTTTATATCTCCTTTTTTGCTTGAAAATATTGGGTTATATTGCTATATTTTATAATAATAAACAATATGGGAGGGCAAGATGGTTAGTTCAAAGGAATGGGATTGGGAACATGAAAATAGCGGCTATTGGTTGGAACCGTGTGAAGAATGCTATTACTATATAAAAAAGTGGAAAAATGAAGGCAGGCATTCTATTTTGGATTTGGGTTGTGGACTAGGAAGGCATTCTATTGCATTTGCAAAAAGTGGATTTAAGGTAACAGCAGTAGATTTATCTGAATATGGAGTTAGCCATTTAAAGGATTGGCAGAAAAAAGAGAACCTAGATATTCTGACAAAAAAATGTGATATGAAGAAATTGCCCTTTTCAGATAATGCCTTTGACTGTATTTGGGCATATCATGTTATTTCACATACAGATACAGAAGGCTTTCTTGAAATATTAAATGAGATAGAAAGAGTTCTAAAACCGAATGGAACGATTTATCTAACAATGTGTTCGAAAGAAACTTGGTCGTTTAGGGAAGCGAATTTTGAACATATTGATGAGAATACAATAATTAAATCGATGGATGGACCTGAAAAAGATGTTCCACATTACTATGTTGATTTGGACGACATTATTCGTTTATTCAAGAAATTTTCGCTTAATCGCATTAGACATATTGATGATTGCTTTTTTGAAAATAGAAAACAGAATAGTATGCATTATTTTATAGAGGCTACATTGAATAAGAGTAAGAATGAATTAGACTATTCAGACATTATTGGAAAAAAAGTATCTGGAACTATTGATAGACCAATGGGAACTACCCATCCAAAGCATTCAGATATTTTATATGGAGTAAATTATGGTTATGTAGATGGGATAATTGCAGGAGATGGTGCTGAACAAGATATCTATTTACTTGGTGTTGATGAGCCTGTATCGAGGTATGAAGGGGTTGTTATAGCAGTCATACATAGGAATAATGATATAGAGGATAAATGGGTTGTCGCTCCTCAAGGAATGACTTTTTCTAATGAGCAGATTTTAGAAAAGACAATGTTTCAAGAAAAATATTTTGATACAGAGTTATATAGATAGATAATGAGTAGAATTGCTTTAAACTGATATTACAAAATAAGGAAGCTGGGTCAGGCGGTTAACCAACAAGGGATAACCTCTGTCCAGCTTCCTTATGCTTATAAGGAGTAAAGCTTCGGACTTACTTTTTATTCATCAACCACTACGGTTCCTGTCAAACCATTGATACCATCTCTTGCTTTCTCGAGTAGAGTAATCAGAGAGGAGCGACCTGGTTTGGAGGAGGCAAATTCGAGGGCTGCCTGTACCTTCGGAAGCATGGAACCGGGAGCAAAATGGCCCTGTTCGATGTATTCGGAGGCTTCCTTAGTATTGATCTTGTCAAGCCATTTTACATCGGGTTTGCCGAAGTTGATGGCAACCTTCTCTACTGCAGTAAGGATGATGAAGACATCGGCATCGATTTCCTGTGCGATTAAGCAGCTGGCAAAGTCTTTATCAATTACAGCGCCGACACCCTTTAAATGGTTGCCGGTGCGGATTACCGGGATACCGCCACCGCCACCGGCGATAACGATTTCTCCTGCATTCAGAAGGCTTTTTACGGTATTAATCTCTATAATTTCCTGTGGACGGGGAGATGCAACGACTCTTCGATAGCCTCTTCCGCTATCTTCAACTACAGTAAAGCCTTTTTCTCTTGCCAGTTCAGCCTCTTCGGCACTCATGAAGTGACCGATGGGCTTGGAGGGATGCTCGAAAGCGGGATCCGCTTCGTCCACACGAACCTGGGTGATTACGGTTGCTACTGATTTCTGAATGCCTCGGTTAAGTAATTCTTCTTTCAGAGCGTTCTGTAAATCGTAACCGATATATGCCTGACTCATAGCAACACAGACGGACAGGGGGGTAAAGGTAGGATGCTCCGGATTCTGACGTCCGTATTCTGCCATAGCCTGGTTAATCATACCAACCTGAGGACCGTTTCCGTGGGAAATAACGACCTCATGACCTTCTTCGATCAGGTCTGCGATTGCTTTGGAGGTTTTCTGCACAGCGATCATCTGCTCTGGCAGGTTGTTGCCGAGGGCGTTGCCGCCTAGCGCTATTACAATTCTTTTTTTCATGAATCGATTCGCTCCTTCGAATTAATCAAATTTTCTGGATACGGAACGCTCCTCCAGTGCCTTTAACACTGCCTGAGGATTCTCGAACTTGCTTAAGAACATCATTGCAGCAATAACATACGGCTTGTAGCTTGCTTCCTTGTATAAAGGAGTACGGTAACGATCGAATACAGTTGCATCAACTTCGCCTTCCTTACAGCTAACACCGGTGATATCAGCAGGTAAGCAGTGCATATAGAGAGCCTTGCCATCTTTTGTAAGCTTCATTAATTCTTCAGTACATGCCCAATCCTTATGCTGTGCATTCTGAGCTAATAATTCCTTCTCGAGTGCCTTGATGCCGTCGAAGTCATTATTACCATACAGTTCGGTTCTCTTCTCCATTGCTTTGAAGGGAGCCCAGCTCTTAGGATATACGATATCGGCATCCTTGAAGGCTTCTGCCATATTGTTGGTCTTTGTGAAGGAACCGCCGGATTTTGCTGCATTTTCCTTAGCGATTTCTTCAACCTCACTCATAACCTCATAGCCTTCGGGATGAGCAAGTACAACGTCCATACCCATACGGGTCATCAGACCGATGATACCCTGAGGAACGGATAAGGGTTTTCCGTAGGAAGGAGAGTAAGCCCAGGACATAGCGATCTTCTTGCCCTTAAGATTCTCTACACCGCCGAACTCATGGATGATATGAAGCATATCTGCCATGGACTGAGTGGGGTGATCGATATCGCACTGAAGATTAACCAGTGTAGGTCTCTGCTCCAGAATTCCGTCTTCATTACCTAATTTAACAGCCTCAGATACCTCGCGCATATAAGTATTACCCTTGCCGATATACATATCGTCACGGATTCCGATTACATCTGCCATGAAGGATACCATGTTAGCGGTCTCACGAACGGTCTCACCATGTGCTACCTGAGATTTTCCTTCATCGAGATCCTGTACCTCAAGTCCTAAGAGGTTACAAGCGGATGCGAAGGAGAAACGGGTACGGGTGGAGTTATCACGGAAGATGGAGATACCAAGACCGCTCTCGAATACTTTGGTAGAGATGTTGTTCTCTCTCATATAACGGAGAGCATCTGCGATCGTGAAGACAGCCTCAAGCTCATCTGTTGATTTCTCCCAGGTTAATAAGAAATCATTGTTATACATCTCCTTGAAATTTAACTTATTCAACTTATCAATATAATCCTGTAACTTCATACATATCTCCTTTTCTATTTATGTGTCATACGGGATGGTATGCACATTGTTGTTGTTTTTTTGCTACCTTAACTTCGTAATTAAAAATGTAATCCCAAAATTGCTTACTTATTTACAATACAGTGTAGGAAGTGCTGCATAAACTGCTGCACACTTTACTAAATCTTCCTTATAGGTCTTCTCATTCGGAGCATGTGCCTGAGCTTCAGCACCGGGTCCGAAGCCGATACAAGGAATTCCGTTACGACCCATAATGGAAACGCCGTTTGTGGAGAAGGTCCATTTGTCGGTAAGAGGACGAGCCTTTCTCATAGCATCTGCATCCTTGCTGCCACTACGAGTAGTTCCGTAGAGATTGGTGTAAGCTTCTTCCATTGCCTTAGTAACAGCATGATCCTCCGGAATAACCCAGGTAGGGAAGTAGCATTCGATCGGGTATACAAGATTTGTATAGCTCGGTCTGTCATACTGATACATACTTACGGTCGCATTGTATTTCTTTACGAAGGGAAGTGCACGAATTTCGTCTAAGCAGCTTTCCCAGGTCTCACCGGCTGTCATACGACGATCCAGGGAAACAGAACAGGAATCAGCAACAGCACAGCGGCTGGGAGAGGTAAAGAAGATCTCCGAGGTGGTAACGGTGCCGCGTCCTAAGAAACGAGCTTCCTTCCACAGGGGATTGAATTTTTCATCCAACATCTTAACCAGGCCTTTGATTTCCTTGTCATCGGAAGCGTCATTCTCATTGAGATCACGAACGTTTTGGAGAATGTCAGCCATCTTGTAGATAGCATTGTCTCCACGCTCGGGAGCAGAACCATGACAGGAAACACCCTGCACATCAATGCGGATTTCCATACGTCCACGCTGACCGCGGTAGATACCGCCGTCCGTAGGCTCGGTTGATACTACGAAGTCCGGTCTAACCTTATCTTCGTTAATAATGTACTGCCAGCAAAGACCATCGCAATCCTCTTCCTGAACAGTACCGGTAACTAATACGGTGTATTTATCATTTAATAAACCGAGATCCTTCATGATCCTAGCACCATATACTGCAGATACAATACCGCCTAATTGGTCGGAAGTACCGCGACCGCCAATCTCATCCTCTGATTCAAAGCCTTCATAGGGATCAAAATTCCAGTTGGCTCTATTGCCGATACCAACCGTATCAATATGAGCATCAAAACCGATTAAGGTCTTGCCAGTTCCCATATAACCTAACACATTACCCATAGGATCAATTACTACCTTGTCGAAATCTAAGGCTTTCATCTCAGCTTCAATGCGCTTGATATGGCCTTCTTCGCCACAGCTTTCACCGGGAATAGCAACCAATTCACGGAGAAATTTGGTCATTGCCGGTAAATAGTCTTCTGATGCCTGCCTGATCTTATTAAATTCCATTCTTCTTTCCTCCTTATTTGTATTATGAACATTAAGTATGTTCATAATCATTCACTCCGATCGCATACTTACCGCTTGCAGTATGCTCACTACGTTTATTTGTATTGTTTTCCGTCCCAGACGATTTCTTTATATCGATCGGGATCTGTATCGCCTTCTGTTGAAAAGAGAAGTACCTTTGAGTTCTCATCCAGCTTCAAAGCATTCTTAAATTCTAAAAGCTCCGGATTAGTCATAATCTCAACCAACACACCAAAAGGAGCGGCACCGGACTCGCCGGATACGACCTGAGGATCACCTTTGATCGGAGCACTCAGCATTCTCATTGCCTTAGCAGCAACCCAATCAGGAGCAGCTACGAATACTGAAACATGATTCTTTAGGATGTCCCAGGAAATGGTATTCGGTTCACCGCAGGCAAGACCGGCCATAATGGTCTGCATATCGCCATCCACATAGTATTCTTTACCGTCGCCGGCAACAGCACCCTTGTAGAGACAAGCAGCAACATCGGCTTCAACAACCACAACCGTTGGAGGATTATCTGGATACATATTGGCAAAATAGCCTTGAACAGCTCCCGCCAAGGAACCAACTCCTGCTTGAACAAATACGTGGGTAGGACGATCGGTTCCAAGCTCTTTCAGTTGCTCGCTGGCTTCCATTGCCATAGTGCCATAACCTTGCATAATCCAGGAAGGGATCTCTTCATAGCCTTCCCAGGCTGTATCCTGAACTACAACGCCATTCGGTGTCTTTGCAGCTGCAGCAGCAGCCATACGTACACATTCGTCATAGTTAACCTCTTCTATCGTAGCGGTAGCACCTTCTGCCCTGATGTTGTCAAGTCTGGTCTGAGTAGAGCCCTTTGGCATGTAGACAACTGCCTTCTGCTTTAGTCGGTTTGCTGCCCATGCTACGCCACGGCCATGATTACCGTCGGTGGCGGTAAAGAAGGTAGCTTGACCAAACTCTTGTCGTAGCTTATCGCTGGTTAATGTCTCAAAATCAAGCTCGGATACATCCCTGTTTGTCTTTTGTGCTATATAGCGTGCCATAGCAAAGGAGCCGCCCAAAACCTTAAAAGCGTTTAAACCAAAACGATAGGATTCGTCCTTGACATAAAGCTCCTTAAGTCCTAGATAGGACGCCATTTGATTTAGATTTGCTAAGGGAGTGCGCTCGTAGCCGGGAATTGTCTGATGAAAGTCCCGTGCTTTCTTCACTTCTGATGCATCCATCACCTTAAGGCTGAGATCAGCAGTTTTTGGCATGGTATTTTTAACCCATTTGATCTTATCCATGATTACCTCCTAGATATGTAATAACATTTTACTTGCCAATAAAGAAGCTTCATACATGCTGTTAATACTATCGAACAATTATAAAGCCGCTGAGCGGAATAATAAATCATGTTTCATAATATTTCGGTGAAGCTGACATAGTATGAATACATGAATCGTAAAAAGTTTTTAAAGCTAACTTTTTATAAATATTATTATATTACAATCTTTAAGAATTATCCTTCGATGCAGGAAGCTTATGTACAATTTTTCTAAAGCTGTATATCATATGAATCATCATAGCATAATAAAATAAAAAATCAATATATTTTTCTTGAAAAAATAAAATTTTTCATTTTTTTATAATTTCATTTGATTTTACATTATGTTGGTGATAAACTATAATAGTATAAAATAATAAGCAATAAATTGTGTATTATTAATAAAAAAACAAGCATTGTATTGTTGATAAAGACGAAATTTACAAAAATAACAAAAAAATAGCTTGTTAAAATTTATTTTTTTTAAAATTGGATTAGATTGATTAGTCAAACAATGTAACAATTTATTCTACTTATGAAAAAAATTGAGATAATCAGGACCTAATACCTAAAATGAAGAATATTGATGAATGAAAGGAGACAATTATGATACTGATTGGTAATGGTAGAGTAATAACCAGAGATAAGGACAGGCCGCTGATAGAGAACGGAGCTGTTCTTATAGAAGGAAACCGAATCTTAAAGGTAGGGAGCACGGAGGAGCTTAAGAAAGTCTATCCGGAGGCGGATTGGGTTGATGCAAAGGGCGGCCTGATTATGCCGGGCTTGATTAACACACATAATCATATCTACAGCGCTATGGCAAGGGGGTTATCCATTAACAATTATAATCCGAAGGGTTTCCTGGATATTTTAGACGGACTATGGTGGAATATTGACCGCCACCTTACCCTGGAACAGACAAGGCAGAGCGCCATTGCAACCTATATTGATTGTATTAAGAATGGTGTGACCACGGTGTTTGATCATCATGCAAGCTTCGGAAGCATCGGAAACAGCTTATTTACCATCGCTGATGCAGCGAAGGAATTAGGAGTGCGTACCTGTCTGTGTTATGAAGTATCAGACCGTGACGGGGAAGAGAAGATGAGAGCCGGGGTAATAGAGAATGCTGATTTTATCCAGTTTACGGCGAAGCATACTGATGATATGCTAAAAGGTATGATGGGTATGCATGCCGCCTTTACAATTTCCGATAAGACCTTTGCGTTTTGCAGGGAGAACACACCGGAGTCAGTAGGTTATCATATTCACGTTGCTGAGGGTATTGAGGATCTACATGCTTCCTTAAAGAATCATGGCAAACGAATTGTAAACCGATTAATGGACGTAGGAATTCTTGGACCGAAGACTATCGCAGCTCATTGCATCTATGTCAACGGTCAGGAGATGGAGCTTTTGAAGGAGACGGATACCATGGTTGTCCATAATCCGGAATCCAACATGGGTAACGCTTGTGGTTGTCCTCCTACTATGGAGATCTTCCATCGCGGTATTCTGACCGGTTTGGGAACAGACGGATACACCAACGACATGTTTGAATCTTACAAAGTAGCAAATATTTTGCATAAGCATCACTTATGCGATGCAACGGCAGCCTGGGGTGAGGTTCCCGCCATGCTGTTTGAAGGAAATGCCGAGATAGCGAACCGTTATTTTGATACACCGCTTGGTGTGCTGAAGGAAGGCTACGCAGCCGATGTAATCGTAGCGGATTATGATCCGCTTACACCATTAACAGCCGATAATATCAACGGACATTTGCTGTTTGGAATGAATGGAAGTAAGGTAGTAACTACCATGATTAATGGTAAGGTTCTTATGAAGGATAGAGAGCTTGTGTATGTAGATGAAGCAAAGGCAATGGCGGATTGCAGACAACAGGCACAATTGTTAGCAAGAAGCATCAACGGATAGGAGGATAAGAAAATGGGAGACAGAATGACACCAATACCTTTTCATAATTTAATGGATTGGATTTTTGAAGAAAAACAAGGGACCGGAAAAGTATTTGGAGTACGCAGACCTTTTATAAAAGAGAAGAAGCAGGCGCTGCACCTCTTCGGAGAGAAGCTGGAGATGCCTTTTGGTCCGGCAGCCGGTCCGAATACTCAGCTTGCACAAAATATTATAGCGGCCTACTATACAGGGAATCGTTTCTTTGAGCTTAAGACGGTTCAGATACTGGATGGAGAAGACCTGCCGGTCAACAAGCCCTGTATACTTGCAGACGACGAGGGCTACAATTGTGAATGGTCCACAGAGCTGCGGGTTCCGGAGGCACTGGAGGAATATATTAAGGCATGGTTTGCCTTAAAGGTAATCTCAAAGGAATTCGATCTTGGTGAGAGCGACGGCTTTATTTTTAATATGAGCGTTGGCTATGATCTGAAGGGAATTCAGTCCGAGAAGATTGACACCTTCATCAATCAGATGATGGATGGACGAAAGGCAGCAATCTGGCAGGAATGTGTCGATTATCTGCTATCCAATTTGAATAAGTTTAAGAAGGTAGATAAAGAATTCATCGAAAGTATATCGCCTAAGGTTTGCACCTCGGTTACCGTATCTACCTTACATGGCTGCCCTCCCCAGGAGATTGAAAGCATTGCTACCTATCTCATCCAGGAGAAGCATCTGAATACCTTTGTAAAATGTAACCCCACCCTCCTCGGTTATGAGACGGCGAGAGATATCATGGATCGTATGGGTTATGGTTATGTTGCGTTCGGTGATTTCCATTTCAAGGATGACCTACAGTTTGAGGATGCTGTTCCAATGCTGAAGAGACTTCAAGAAAAAGCAGATGCAGAAGGTCTGGAATTCGGTGTGAAGCTGACGAATACCTTCCCGGTAGATGTTACAAGAAATGAGCTTCCGAGCGAGGAGATGTATATGTCAGGCCGCTCCTTAGCTGCACTTTCTCTATCGGTAGCATATAAGCTGTCAGAGGCTTTTGACGGAAAGCTTCGCATCTCCTATTCCGGTGGTGCGGATTACTTCAATATTGATAAAATATTCTCCCTCGGTATCTGGCCGATCACGATGGCTACTACCTATCTGAAGACCGGTGGATATCAGAGAGGTAATCAGATTGCTGAGAAGCTGGAACGAATAGAATATAAGGAGTTTAGCGGAATAAAGGTAGAGGAGCTTGGTGAATTTATTAAAGAGGTTATGACGGATAAGCATTATACTAAGGGTGTAAAACCGCTTCCCTCCAGAAAGATTGATGCTAAGGTACCTTTGATCAACTGCTTTATTGCTCCCTGTAACAAGCAATGTCCGATACAGCAGGATATTCCTACCTATTTAAAGCTGGTTAAGGATGGAGAATATCTGCAGGCACTGAAGGTAATCACGGATAAGAATGCTCTTCCCTTCATTACCGGCACGATCTGTAGCCATACCTGTATGAATAAATGTACCCGTAATTTCTACGAGGAATCCTTAAAGATCCGCGATGCCAAATTAGTAGCGGCGCAGAAGGGTTATGATGAACTCATCAAGGAGCTTAAGCCCTCCGATCAATATAAAGGTAAGAAAGTGGCAGTTGTCGGGGCAGGTGCTGCCGGTATTGCCAGTGCATTCTTCCTGGCTAGAGAAGGTGCCGATGTTACTGTATTTGAGAAGAGAGCAGAAGCCGGCGGTATCGTAAGATATATCGTACCGGAATTCAGAATACCACGAGAGGATGTAGAGAAGGATATCAGCTTAGCGAAGGCAATGGGAGCTAAATTTGTATTCAATCATCCGGTTACCGATCTGAAGGAATTGAAGGAAGCCGGTTATGAGGATATTATATTAGCAATCGGTGCAACGAAGGGAATGCCTCTCGGAATTGACTGTGAGAAGGAAATCAATGCGATTGAATTCCTGGATACCTGCCGTAACCACCCGGATTCCATAACTCTTGGCAAGAATGTTGCCATTATCGGAGCAGGTAATACTGCAATGGACGCAGCCAGAGCAGCGAAGAGAATGTCTGGCGTGGAGCATGTATATATCGTATATCGCCGTACCGTAAAATATATGCCTGCCGATGAGGAGGAGCTTGAGCTTGCTCTTCACGATGGAGTAGAGCTTCTGGAGCTTCTGGCTCCGGTTAGTCATAAGAATGGCAAGCTGATCTGTCATAAGATGGTGCTTGGCGAGATGGATGCCTCCGGAAGACAGAAGCCGATAGAGACAGAGGAAGAGATTATACTGGATATCGATACCGTGGTTGCTTCCCTGGGTGAAAGGGTGGATGACACCTTCTATGAGTCCTTGGGCTTAAAGGTAAATAAGCGAGGTATTGCAGAGTATAATCCAGATACCATGGAATCATCGGTTGCTCATGTCTATGTAACCGGTGACGGTGCAGGCGGTCCTGCAACGGTAGTAGAAGCCATCCGAGATGCTTCGAAGGCAGTTAATGCAATCCTTAACCTTAAACCCAGAGCTTCTATTGATAACCCGCTCCGTGAGAATGAAATCTCCGCAAAGAAGGGCGTTCTTGAAGCCGCAACCGATGCAAAAGAGGATGGAAAGCGCTGCTTAGAATGTAATAAGATCTGTGAAGCATGTACGGAGGTTTGCCCGAATCGTGCGAACATCTCTATCTTTGTGCATGGTGCAAAGCAGCCACAGATTCTGCACGTGGATTATATGTGTAATGAATGCGGTAACTGCAAGAGCTTCTGCCCTTATGACAGTGCCCCTTATAAAGAGAAATTTACTCTGTTTAGAACAGTAGAGGATTTTGAGGATAGCGAGAATCAGGGCTTTGTACTTCTGGATATGGAAAAGGCACTCTTTAGAGTACGCCTCGGAAATAAGATCCAGGATGTAGACCTGAAGGATATATTCTGTGAACTATATGTTGAGATTAAGAATCTGATGTTAGCGGTTTATCATGATTACCGTTACCTGTTGTTACAATAATCGTAACTATTCAGTACCTGAACAGTTACCAACAATCTTTTGACAGGAGGGATGAAGGGTATGGACCTTTTGATAAAGGGTGGAACGGTCGTTACGGCTGAGAAAAGCTCTAAATTGGATATAAGAATTAAAGGTGAAAGCATTGTTGAACTGGGAGAGGATTTGCCGACCCTGGGAGAGCAGGTGATTGATGCAGCCGGAAAACTGATTTTCCCCGGTTTTATCGATACCCATACCCACTTTGATCTTGACGCAGGTGATTTCCATACGGCGGATGATTTTGAATCCGGCTCCAAGGCTGCGATTGTGGGTGGAACTACTATGGTTCTGGATTTTGCAACGCAGAACAGGGGAGAGACCCTAAAGGAGGCACTGCAGAACTGGCATAACCTTGCAGAGGGACGCTCCTCCTGTCATTATGGCTTCCATATGTCCATCAGCGACTGGAATGAGCATACGAAGCAAGAATTAAAGGATATGACGGCGGCAGGAGTAACCTCCTATAAGATCTATATGGCTTATGATAATCTTAAGGTAAATGCTGGAGTTATGTATGAGATTTTGAAGGCGGTCAAGGAGGAGGGTGGAATCATCGGTGTTCACTGTGAGAACGGAGACCTGGTGAATACCCTAATCCGGGAGCAGAAAGACCTTGGTAATCTTTCGCCGAAGGCGCATCCTTTGTCCCGTCCGGATGAGGTGGAGGCGATGGCTGTACATGAGCTGCTTACCGTAGCCAGACTGGCCGAAGCACCGGTCAATATTGTGCACTTAAGCTCTCAGAAGGGCTATCAGGTTGTAGAGGCGGCCAGAGCGAAGGGCCAGAAGGTATTCGTAGAGACCTGTCCCCAGTATCTTTTGATGGAGGAATCCAAATACGAGCTACCCGGCTTTGAAAGCGCCAAATACGTACTTTCCCCACCTCTTCGCAAGCTTACGGATATAGAATGCCTCTGGAAGGCCTGGAGTGAGAATGAGATCGATACCATCGGAACCGATCATTGCAGCTTCCATTTCAAGAGTCAGAAGGAAAGAGGACTTCACGACTTCTCGAAAATACCCAACGGAATTCCCGGAGTGGAACATCGTCCGGCATTAATGTATACCTACGGAGTCAAAAAGAACCGAATTACCAAGGAGCAGTTCTGTGCTGCACTATCCACGAAGCCTGCAAAGCAATACGGTATGTATCCGAAAAAGGGTTTGATCGCTGTCGGAAGTGACGCAGATTTGGTAATCTGGGATCCAAAATACCTGGGAGTAATCACTGCAAAGGAACAGCTTCAGAAGGTGGATTATACACCCTATGAAGGAATGGCGGTGGAGGGTCGTGCGGAAGCAGTCCTGTTACAAGGAAAGCTTGTAGTTGATCAAGGAAAGGTTATCCTGGAGAAGGAAGGCCGCTATGTATTTAGAGGTACTTGCCAGGATCCAAGATAACGATTAAAATAATATATATATTTAAAATTTTTAAGAGATAGAAACGGAGGATTTATCATGAAGAAAGAAATCATAAATGCAAAAAACGCGCCGGCAGCAGTTGGGCCTTATGTACATGCAGTGAAGGTAGGCGATTTTCTCTATACCTCAGGTCAGCTGGGACTGGATCCTGAAACCGGTGCGATGCCGGAAGGTGTAGAGGCACAGGCTCATCTCAGCCTTAAGAACCTTGGAGCGATTCTTAATGAAGCTGGCTTATCCTATCAGGATGTTATTAAAACCACAGTGTTTTTACAGGATATGAATGACTTTGGTACGGTAAATGCGATTTATGCCGATTATTTTAAAGGGGAAGCACCGGCCCGTTCCTGCGTACAGGTTGCTAAGCTTCCGAAGGGCGGTCTTGTAGAGATTGAAGCAATTGCAGTAAAATCTAATTAACAAAATATATTGACGATTGAGGATGCTGCAAAACGTGCAAGCAAATGTGGGCATTGCAGCATCCTGTTTTTCGAAAGCGTACCACTGTAAGAAAGGGGGGTAATAAAAGTGGAGGAAGCAACGAAGAAAAGGACAAGAAGGGTAACGAAAAAAGCCTCTGAGCAGGAAGCAATTACGGAGCTTAATCTAGAGATCAGCAAGGAGCAGAATAAACGTATTATGAATGCTGCTCTGGATGTGGTAAATAAGCAGACTATCGCCGGAACCAGAATGCATTTGATTGCTGAACGGGCAAAGATGGTACAGTCCAACGTTCATTATTATTATAAGACAAAAAATGAGTTGATGGGAGCTCTTCAGGAGTATATTTTTGAAGAGTGCTATGCCGCCCGAAGGAAAGAGAAAAAGCATAGTAAGGATACACTCGAAAGCCAGCTTGATGTATTTATTAATCAGAAGAAGAGATTAATTATGACGAAGCACAAATATGATTTCGCGGAAATTGATTTCTGGGTGCAGAGTAAAAGCAATGAAGAGATTCATGAGAAATTCGATGAATCCTATACTAAATGGCGGAGGGAAATCAGAGAAGTGCTTGAGAAATATTGTCCTTGGCTGGATAAAATGAGTAAAGAGCTTCTTCCCTATACCCTGGTCTCTCTCCTGCAGGGTGCCACGATCCAATACCTGATTAATAAAGAGGAATTTGATATAGAAGGCTATTTTGAGCAATGTAAGCAGTTGCTGCTCAGTCAGATCAATAGCCTAAAGAAGGATTAATATCAGCTATAGCATTAGCTGTACCTTTTCCTTAGAAAGCTGTGATTCAATGTTTGATTATATTTTGAAGAAGGGAATGCTTGTGATCGGAGACGGTTCTAAGCCATTCATCTCGGATCTGGCTATGGAAGGCGGTAAGATCAGGGAAATCGGCGAGAATATCGACAAACCGGCAAGGTATATCCTAGATGTCTCAGGAAAGTATGTAACCCCCGGCTTTATTGATATTCATCGTCATGCCGATGTAAAGCTGTTTTCGGAGGATTTCGGTGAGCTTGAGGTAAGGCAGGGATTAACGACGATTATAAACGGTAATTGTGGTCTGAGTGTAATCCCCTGCCCTGTAAGATACAGGGAGGAGATCCATCGCTTTCTGAAGCCCGTCATCGGAAGCGTTCCGAAGAAGATTGAATTCGATGATTTCTCTTCCTACCGTAGGGAGGTTGAGCAACAGGAATTACCCATCAATGTGGGTATGTTGATCGGTAATGGTACCATACGGGCAGCAGTGAAAGGTTATGAGACCGGAAAGCTATCGAGTGAAGAAAAGTCTCAGGCGAGAGCTTATCTGGAAGGCTCCCTGGAAGCAGGGGCCTTAGGTGTCAGCCTCGGAATTGTCTATGCACCGGAATATAATTATGACCTGGAAGACTTTGTTGAAGTTCTTTGGCCGATGAGGAAGTATTCGGTACCTCTGATTACTCACATCCGAGGGGAAGGAGATACGATCTGCGAATCCTTAGCGGAGGTCATAGAGATAGCCAGAAGGCTTGAAGTACCCTTACACATCAGCCATCTTAAGATCATCGGAGCGAGAAACTGGGGAAGTAAGCGAAAGAAAGCCCTGGAGTTGCTTGAGGAAGCAAGAGCTTCCGGAATGGAGGTCACGTGTGATCTTTATCCATATACGGCAGGCTCCACCCAGTTGATTCAGATTCTTCCACCGGAATATCTGGAGGGTGGTCTTAATGGAATCACTTCCAGACTTCAGAGAAGAGAGGAAAGAGAGATTCTTACCGAGATATTGAAAAAGCCCTCGAAGCATTTTGAGAATCTGGTATCCTCCATCGGCTGGAGTAATATCTATCCTACAACGATGCAGAAGGAACAGAATCAGAGCTATATAGGCAAATCCATTGAGGAGATTGCGATACTACAGAATAAGGATCCTTATGAGTGTGCTTATGATTTGCTGATCCAAGAGAATTGTGTAATATCAATGATAGATTATATCGCTTCGGAGGAGGATATCAGAAGCATTATGGTGGATCCATATTCTTCTGTTATCTCTGATACGGTATATCCGGAGGGAGGTCTGCCTCACCCCCGTATGTACGGAACTTTTCCCAGAATACTGCAAAGCTATGTGAAGGAACAGAAGGTACTTACCATAGAAGAAGCAATCCGCAAGATGACAAGTCTTCCTGCGGGGTGCTTTAAACTGACGGAAAAAGGATTTCTTAAACCGAACATGGATGCAGATATTAACGTATTTGATCTTGAGGCGATTGATACAAAAGCAAGCTACACGGAACCGACTCATATGGCGACCGGCTTCTCTTATGTATTTGTGAATGGAGTAATGACTGTGCATAATGATCAATATCTGGGATCGAAAGCCGGATATTTTATTACACGTACAATGAAGTAAGAGGATAATAAATCCGGTAAGGACAGGAGGGGAATACAATCGGAAGAGATAACCTGGGAATCGTTCTTCTGGCGGCGGGCAACAGCACCAGATACCATGGCATCAAGCTTCTGGACCTAATTGAAGGTAAGAAGATGTACCAGCACATCCTTGAGTTACTGAAGACATTTCCCCAAAGCCCGAAGATAATTGTCACACAATATGATGAGATCGTAAGCTGTGCTTCGGAATATGGTTTTGAAGCAATTCTCAATAATGAGCCTGAGCTTGGAATCTCACATTCCATCCGGCTTGGACTGAAAGCGGCACTTCAGAGAGCTCCTTCACTGGAGGGGGTGATGTTCGGAGTATGCGATCAGCCGTATCTTAAGAGATCAACTATTGAGAGACTGTTTCAGGCATTTTCTTCTACTGACAAAAACATCGCTGCTCTGACCTGGCAAGAGAGTGTCGGTAATCCTTGTATCTTCGGAAGAGAATATTATGGAGAGCTTTTTGCATTAACGCTCGATATCGGCGGGAAGAAGGTACTTAATCGTCATCCGGAGGATGTTGAACGGGTGATGGTTCAGGAGGAGCAGGAATTGATTGATATTGATACCAAGGACAAGGATTGTCATTAAATATAGAATTTAAAATGATAATGAAGCGGTGATAGAAAGGAAGGTATCAGACATGTATTCGGTAATTATTAATGATAAGGTATATCAATCGGATAAGGATATGCCTTTGATGGACTTTCTTAGAGATGAGTTGAAAATCACATCAGTAAAAAATGGGTGTAAGGAAGGCGCTTGCGGAACCTGTACTATCATTATTGATGGTAAGACAGTTCGTTCCTGTATCCAGAAGCTGTCAAAATTAGAAGGTAAAAGGGTACAGACCATAGAAGGCTTTACTGAACGGGAAAGAGCCGTATTCGGATATGCTTTTGCTCAGGCCGGAGCGGTGCAATGCGGCTTCTGTATCCCTGGAATGGTGGTATGCGGTAAGTGCTTAATTGACCAGAATCCTGACCCCACAGCAGCTGAGGTTAAGCATGCGATACGTAACAATATCTGCCGCTGTACCGGTTATACCAAGATCGAGGAAGCGATTCTTCTGGCTGCTAAAATGCTTCGGGAGAATATCCCTGTACCTGAGACAGAGCAGACCGTACGAATTGGTGAGAAGGTACATCGTGTCGATGCAATACCGAAGACCTTGGGAACGGCTATGTACGCGGATGATTATTATTTTGAGGGTATGCTGTACGGCAAAAATGTATTCAGTAAATATGCACGGGCAAAGATTCTTGCCATTCATACCGATAAAGCGCTTACTTTACCCGGAGTAGTAGCGGTGTATACAGCAAAGGATATTCCGGGGAACAGATACATCGGACATCTGGCGAAGGACTGGCCCGGAATGATCGCCGTAGGTGAAGAAACCAAGTGCTGCGGAGACACACTTGCTATGGTAGTAGCTGAGACGAGGGAGCAGGCAATCGAAGCCGTAAAGGCGGTGGAAGTGGAATATGAAGAGCTTCCTCCGATCAATAATCCGAAGGAAGCCACAGCCCCCAATGCCCCTCTGGTACATGGAGAAGGCTATATGCTGTTTGGCAAGATGGTAATACCGGAGACTAATTTGTTCAGTCATCAGGAGGTAAAACGAGGCGATGCGCTAGGCGCATTGGAGCGTTCAAAATATATTGCAGAAGCAACCTTTTCTCTTCCGCCGACAGAGCACGCCTTTATGGAGCCGGAGACTGCGGTTGCGATGCCGGAGGATGACGGTATCTTCGTGATCACCGGTGGCCAGGGTGTCTATGATGAATATCATGAGATCAGTTCATATCTCGGAATTCCACAGGAAAAGGTTCGAATCCAGAGTGCTACCGTAGGTGGCGGCTTTGGAGGAAAAGAGGATATGAGCGTTCAGCATCAGGCTGCTTTATGTGCATACCTGACAAAACGCCCTGTCAAGGTGTCCTTCAGTCGTCAGGAAAGTATCAATTACCATCCGAAGCGTCATGCGATGGAGATCTATTGTAAGATCGGCTGTGATGAGAACGGCATCCTGCAAGGCTTACAGGCAAGGCTTACCTCGGATACCGGAGCTTATGGCTCATTGGGAGGTCCGGTTCTTCAAAGAGCCTGCACCCACATCGGAGGACCTTATAATTATCAGAATGTTGATGTTGAAGGAAATGCTTATTATACGAATAATCCTCCCGCTGGTGCTTTCCGAGGCTTTGGTGTTACCCAATCCTGTGCGGTGGTGGAGCCTTTGATCAATCTTTTAGCGGAGAAAGCAGGTATCTCCGGATGGGAGATACGTTATCGTAATGCTATCCGACCCGGACAATCCTTGCCAAATGGGCAGATTGCGGACGAAGGAACTGCTATGGCTGAGACGCTGGAGGCGGTTAAGGCTGATTTTGAGAAATATGAGGCTGACCCGAATTATTATGTAGGTATTGCCAGCGGAATGAAGAACTCCGGATTAGGTGTCGGTGTTCCCGATGTAGGACGCTGTAATCTAAAGGTGATTGACGGCAAGGTTCATATCCGATCTTCAGCAGGAGCAATCGGTCAGGGTGTGCAGACGGTACTACTGCAGATTGTCGGTGAGACAACGGGACTTCCCAGAGACAGTATGGTTGTAGAGCATCCGGATACCAAGTTTACACCAAACTCCGGAACAACAACCGCCTCCAGGCAGACCGTATTTGCCGGTGAAGCGGCACATGTTAGTGCCAGGGAGCTGAAAGCAGACCTGGAGAAGGGCTTGACCCTGAAGGAGCTGGAGGGCAAGGAATACATCGGTGAATATGATTTCAAATCCGACCCGATGGGATCACCGAAGGCTAATCCGGTGAGCCACGTTGCTTATGGCTACGGTACTCAGCTTTATATTCTGGACCAGGAGGGGAAGGTTGTAAAGATTATAGCAGCTCATGATGTGGGCCGTGTAATCAATCCTTTATCCTTAACCGGACAGATTGAGGGTGGGGCAGCCATGGCTCTGGGATATGGCTTGACCGAGGATTTCCTGCTTAAGGAGGGAATACCTCAAGCGAAGCTGGGAACTCTTGGACTCTTTAAATCGACCCAGATGCCGCCGATAGAGATGCATCTGGTTGAGAAAAACGAGACAGATCTGGCTTATGGAGCAAAGGGTATCGGAGAAATAGTTGCAGTTATGGGTGCTCCTGCCTGCCAGAATGCATATTATAAAAAAGACGGTGTATTCCGGACAAAGCTTCCACTCGAAAATACTTTTTATCATAAATAGTATCATAATATAACAGCTTAGTCGGACTTGAAGGATATAGATACTTCCACTGATTATAATACGAAAACACCCTCCTAGGATAAGCAGAGCTTGAAGCTTATGTTAGGAGGGTGTTTTTATCGTATAGGAACTAATATTAATTTAACATACGAGGAAATTGCGTCCTATTCAATAAAAAGCCCTCCGGGCAGGATGCGCACCTCGGCAGATAACGCATTTAAAAATGCGTTTGAAGATATTGCTTCGAAATCCGCTCGGGCGCGAAGAATGTGCCAAAGCACATTCTTTGTTCTATAAAAAATGCCAAGGCAAACTCTGTTTGTTCCTCCCTTCAACTTTTTTTAATATTTTCCTCTCTATTTACTTATCTATATTGAATTATAATGGAATATCCATTATAATAACCATATTTAGTAAACTGAGTTTAGTTTATTAACACAAGTCATTCTACTTACAATCTGTAATTCAAGCAGACAGTCCATAACAGCACAATTCTTTGAATTATGCCTACAAAATGTGCGGTGTAATTTGTAAATCTAGTAAGAGTATTCAGGATAAAAAATGGAGGAAACGGTATGAACAAGAAGAAAAGCCTTCAAAAGCTCACGGCCATGATATTGTCCGTCATCATGGTCTTGAGCATGACACCTGTTTCAGTGATGGCGGAAGCTGTTGGGCTTCCCATTGGCACTAGCGGAGAAATCATCGCTTTTGAAGAGTTGGTGAGAGATATAGCGGTTCAAACCGTGTCTCTTGGTACCAGTAAGGTGGATTTGGCATTGCCGGAAACCCTGACGGCAACGGTGCAGATTTTCTCCACAGGAGATGATACAGCACCGGATTTAGGGGAAACTACTCCAGCACCGGACCGTACGGATTCGGTCAGTGGTGCGGCAATCAGAATGGTAGAAGCTGAAAGCGAAGCCACGGACGAGTCTACAGAGATAGCGGTTTCACTGCCGGTGCAATGGTCCTCTTCCCCAGAATACGACGATGACACTGAAGGCGAATACCTATTTATACCCGATTTACCGAAGGGCTTTACATTAGGAGAGGGCGTTTCATTACCCACAATTACAGTGACAGTGACGGAAGATGTGGCTTTGCAGCTTGCCGCCCGAGGGATGTTTACCATACTTTCCACGAGAAGCGGAGAAACACAGTTGCTGGGGCTTGGCACAGAGGAATATCCCCTGCGCATCGAAACGGCAGCGCAGCTTGCCGATTTTGCTTGGTGTCTGAATAATGGGGAGCTTCCCTCCACACTTCCGGAGAAAACCCATCTACTGCTGGTAAACGATATCGACCTATCTGTCTACGGCAGTAGCTATGATGGCGGCAAGGGCTGGATACCGATAGGAGATTCTATGCGGCCTTTTAAGGGTACCTTAGATGGCAGTGGCAAGTCGATTACAGGGCTGTACATCAACCGCAGTGACCAGACTTACGTTGGTCTGTTTGGATATACCGATGGCGGCATAATCAAGGACCTGGCATTGCAGAACATAAATGTCAAGGGCGAAGCATATGTCGGAGGCTTGGTGGGGGTAGCCTCAGGCGGCACGGTGCAAGGCTGCGCTGTCAATGGCATGGTTAGCGGTAGTAAAAATGATATCGGTGGTATTGTGGGGAGTATTACAGATGGCAGAATTCTTGATTGTAACGCTGTCTGCGATATCAGTAGTAATAGCAGCAATACCGGCGGCATGGTAGGCTCCGCTGTAAACACCATCATACAAAGTTGCATTGTCCTCGGAAGAACAAGTGGAGGTGACCCAGTCGGCGGCCTGGTGGGATATGTCAGTGGTGGCACTGTACAAGACTGTGCTGCATTAAATACCAGGGTAAGTGGCGGAAGCAGTCAAAGAGGTCGGGTTATCGGCCATCTTGATGTGACAGGCTCATCGTTTCTTTCAAATAATTATGCGCGAATAGCGATGATCGTTGGTGGTAGCAGGGTGCTCGATGGTACTGCAAGCAACAAAAACGGAGAAAGTGCAGATTTGACCACCATCCAAACCCTATGGACGAGCGGACCGCTAAATACCTGGAATTATGACCTCTGGACGTTGGTCGAGGGTAAGCTGCCGATTCTTACTGGACTATCCGGCCAGAGTGATGTGCTACCCACAAACATTGCAGAGCTTTTGGGCGCCGGAACCAGCGACGACCCCTACCGTATCTACACCGCTACGGATTTGAAATGGATAACAGACCGGGTGAACGATGGCGAGACTCTCAGCGGCCAGTTCTTCCGATTAGAAAATGACATTGATCTTTCTGCCTACGGGGAAAATCATGATGATGGTAAGGGCTGGCTTCCTATTGGAAGAGATGGTTCAGCATTTCAAGGAAGCTTTGATGGTAATGGAAAGCGTATCACCGGGCTATATATCAACCGTCCCGATAGATTTTATAACGGGCTGTTCGGGTTCGTTAAGGGCGGCGTGGTGAAAAATTGCGTTATCAGCGGAAATATCACCGCGGGAGATTATACCGGAGGAGTGGTAGGAGCAATTAATAGCGGCGGTGTGGTGCAAAGCTGTTTCGGTATGGTCAATGTCAATGGCAAGTACTCTAGCGGCGGTGTGGTAGGGTTTCTAGGAAAAGGCACGGTAGAGAATTGCGCTAATACTGGCATGGTCACAGGGCAACGGTATGTAGGTGGTGTGACCGGATATATCTCAAAGGGCACAGTACAATATTGTTACAATATCGGTAACGTGAAAGGAACGGAAGCTGCTGGTGGCATATCGGGTGCTGTGTATGACTATGACAACGGCTTGATTCAAAAATGTGTAGCACTGAACCCCTCCGTCGTCAGTCCCCTTCCCTCACGTGTGGTGGGATCTGGTACAGGTAATTGCTCCGACAACTTCGCATGGAGTGATATGCTACTCAACAGTGCCACAACTTCCGAAATTGATATGTACAACGGTGCGGATGTGGATGCTTCCACCATTCAAACCCTATGGACGACAGGAGCGCTTGCCTCAAGCTGGAAGGCTACTGGTGCATGGACGCTGAACGAGGGCAAACTGCCGGTACTTACCGGGTTATCCGGTCAGAGCGGTGCTCTGGCTAATCATCTCACAGGGTTAACGGGCTCAGGAACCAGTGAAAGTGATCCCTACCTGATCTATACCGCCGCTGATTTGAAATGGGTGGCGGATCAGGTGAGTGGAGGCAATAACTTCAGTAATAGATATTTTCGGATGGAACAAGAAATTGACCTTTCCGAATATGGAAGGGGCTACAATAGCGGCAAGGGCTGGATTCCTATTGGTAATAACACTACCGCTTTTTATGGAAACTTTGACGGGAACGGCAAGGTGATTACCGGGATGTATATCAATAACAGTTCATCAAGTTATATTGGCTTATTTGGATTGATTTCAGGAGGCAAAGTGAAAAACCTGACCCTGTTGAATGCAAGAGTCAGAGGTAGTTCCTATGTCGGCGGCTTAACTGGTAGTATTACAAATAGTGGTACAATACAAAACTGCGTCGTAAACGCGGAGGTCTCCGGCTATTCCAATGTCGGTGGTCTAGTGGGAAGACTTGGATCTAATGGAATCATTCAAAACTGTAGTGTAGCAGGCAGCGTTACCGTTAGTAAAGATTACGCCGGTGGTGTAGCAGGGTATCTTCGGAACAGTGGCAAGGTACTAAACTGCATCGGAGGTGTCAACGTTAACGGTAACAACTATGTTGGCGGAATTGCGGGTTATAGTGAAGGTGGCACAGTGCAAAACTGTATCGGAGGTGCCAACGTCAACGGCAACAACTATGTTGGGGGAATCATTGGCTATTGTCAACGCGGCAGAGTACTAAACTGCATCGAAACCGTTAACATCAACGGCGGCAACTATGTTGGGGGAATAACGGGTTATAGTGAATATGGGACAATACAATACTGTGCCGCCTTAAACATTTCCATTAGCAGCTCAGGAAGCGATGTTAATCGTGTGACGGGTTGGACTGATAATAGCAGTATATATATCAGCAATTATGCTTTGAGTAGCATGAAGGTAAACGGCAGCATCGTATCAGGCGGTACGGCGACCAACAAAAAAGGTGCGGACGTGACCACATCTACAGTGCTACGTAGCTCCTTCTGGCAGAACAAGTTGAATTTTGACAAAGCTTTATGGAGCATTGCTGAGGGCAGATTGCCATATCTTACGGCCTTTCCCGAATACGCACCGCAACTGGGACTTATGGCATATCGCTTTCCAGCCACTGATTCCAGTGATATTATCCTGACTTCTAATCCTGAGCTACTTCTGAAATCTTCGTCGGTACAGAGTGTAACAGTGACTGCAACAGGTGCTTTTCTAGACACGGCATGGCCCGACCTTGTATGGGAAACCTCTGAAGGTAGCCTTACTACCGCGACAAACACCTTATCGTCCACTCTGACTGTACCCGCCGGGTTTACTGGAGCCATCACGGTAAAAGCAAAACCCGCCAGCTTCTCATCCTTACCGGGCAACAGTGTAACGGTACCCGTCAACGGCGACCTGGAGGGTGACGTAACTGTGAGTGGCACCTTCCGCTATGGTCAGACGCTTACAGCCATTCCGTCCATTGTCTCTCCAAAGGCTGGTACATTATCATATCAGTGGATGAGGGGCAGTGATCCCATCAGCGGTGCAAGCAATGATACCTATGTATTGACCGCTGCGGATATCGACGAAATCCTGTCCGTGCGTGTTACGGCAAAAAATTATAATGACAAAATACAGTCCGTGGGTCAGACGGTACTACGGGCGGAGAATACAACCATACCAAGCGTACCGCAGTTTGAGTCTACTACTCAAGACAGCATCACGCTGAGAAAGTTAATCGGTTATGAATACGCCATCCTTCCGGTAGGCAGCGATACGGAGTTGCTTGAGCTTACGGGTGCGTTCCAGACCGACAATGTGTTCACTGGTCTGACGCCAAACACCTCCTATGACCTGTATCAGCGCATCGGGGGTACAACCACAGCCGAGGCTTCCACTTACAGCGAGAAGATCACAATCACGACGGACATGGCGGCGGTAACAAACATTACAGTAAAAACAGCACCGGATAAGACCACCTATAATGAGGGTGAAATGCTTGACCTTACCGGCTTTGTGATTACCATGAATAGAAGTGACGGTAGCACAGAGGATGTGGCTTTGATCGATTTTGAATCGAAAGGCCTTATCATCAGCCTGGCAAACGGTATAAAATTGGGAACAAGCCACACCAAGGTGACCATCACCCACACGGCTTCCGGGGAAACGGTAGAACAGGCAATCACAGTCAGAGCAGCCCCTACCAGTGCTGTTACAGTTACCCCGACCGTATCGCCGGTTGTGACAAAGAAGCCTGATCAGCCAGTAACTGCGACAAAGAAGCCTGATCAGCCGGTAACCGCGACGGCTCTTGTCACAGTGACAACCGATCAAAATGGAACAGCGAAGGCATTCATCCCGGATAAGACCATTATGGATGCGATTACTAAGGCGCAGGCAGAGGCAAAAGCTAAGGGAAAAACTGCGATTGGTATTGCAGTGGAGCTGAAAAGCGCATTACACAAGGACGCAACATCTCTGAAGGTAACGCTAACTCAAAGCTCCTTGAACAGCCTTGTGAGTGCTGGTACAGCCAGACTTACAATCAACGGTTCGCCGGTAACCGTCAGCTTTGACCTGAAGGCATTGCAGGAAATTCAAAAACAAAGCAGTGGGGATGTGACTATCAGCATTACCTCGGTAAGGAGTCTTTCCTCAGGTGCGCAGGCTATGATCGGAGCAAGACCGGTGTATGACATTACCGTCAGTTATGTCAAGGACGGTAAAACCATTATGGTTTCGGCTCTCAACAGCGGCATCGTAACGATCTCCATTCTCTATACTTCCAGTAGTAGCGAAGCCGTGGGCTGTCTTTTTGGTGTGTATGTGGATACCAAGGGAAACGCAACGCGCATCAATGATTCTATATACGATGAGGGAAATGGTGTAATGTTGATTTCTACCGGTCATCTCTCTATCTATGGCATAGGCTATACCGCACCGAGCACCAAATTTACTGATATCGGCAGCCATTGGGCAAAGGAATCAATCGACTATGTAGTGGGTCGTGGATTACTGACTGGAACATCAAAAACCACATTTTCTCCTGACACCGCTATGACGCGCGGAATGCTGGTTATGGCTCTCGGCAAACTGTCAGGTCTGGATGAAAAAGCATATAACACCAACAGCTTCACAGATGTGAAATCCGACAGCATTTTCCGTCCCTATATTGAATGGGCGAATGAGAAAGGCATTGTGAAGGGCATCAACAAGAGCCAGTTTGCACCTGAAAGGGCAGTTACTCGTGAGGAAATCGCGGTCATATTGGCAAACTACGCCAAGGTCACCGGCTACACATTGCCCGTCACCCGTGAAGCAGTTTCTTATTCGGACGCTTCCAGTATCGGAGATATCTATAAAACAGTTGTGACAGCCTTGCAGCAGGCGGGAATTATAATGGGAGAACAGAACAATAAGTTTAACCCCAAGACTAACGCTACCCGTGCTGAGGTAAGCACCATGCTCCACCGCTACATCAAGCTGACCATTGATCCTGCAACTGCACAGGGCTGGGCGAAGAACGATGACGGCCAGTGGATGTACTATCAGGAAGGTAAGGCCCTGATAGACACACAGAGCATTGGCGGTGTGAAGTATTTCTTCAACGTCGATGGAATATTAAAAACCGGATGGATCAAGGATGGCGAACACTGGCGGTATTACTCAGGGAACAGGATGCTGGTCGGATTGCAGGACATTGAAGGCAAAGAATATTCCTTCTCCGAGGATGGCCGGATGATATCGGGAAAGTGGATTCAGATAGGCGGCAAGTGGTATTACTTCGATCGCTGAGAAACTAAAAGCTAATGATAGAAAAAGTCAGTATCTTGCCATTGGCGACATACTGACTTTTTTACTTCATATAATTTTAGAGGCGGTTTTTTATGCTTTCTATTGTTGTTGAGACTCTTTTTCATCTTGACAGGCCTGTATATTAGACTTGAGGATAAACCGCTTCAGGAAATTGCCTTTGCCTCTTTGCTTGATATAGAAATATCCAAAGATAGAGAAAACCGCGGCTCCAATAAAATTAACCAACAGATCCTGCATCGTATCGATGAGTCCTAAGTCGATATATGCCTTCCAGGGCTCTCCGTTGATTACCAGGCTTTCTATATTTACCTTCACCGGTACATTAAGACCCTGTTCGTTGAGAAGGACGGATTGGAAGGCTGTCAGATAGGTATCCTTTTGCATATCAAAACCCAGAAACCGATCCATTGAGAATTCGAATAGCTCCCAAACCACGCCGATGGTCATGGAGAAGCAGAAAGCCACCAGAGCTACAAATACGGGAGATAAAGAA
>JAEZKL010000063.1 GCA_023415475.1 Bacillota bacterium
TATTGATGATGAAACCCCATCATTTGCAATATCTCTATATAAAGAATATCGTGGGTATGGAATAGGTACAGCTTTGATGGAACAAATGTTGTCATCATTAAAAGAAATTGGATATAAAAAAACATCGTTAGCAGTACAGAAAACAAATTATGCCTTGAAAATATACTTAAAGATTGGCTTTGTAATCGTTGACGAAAATGAAGAAGAATATATAATGGTTAATTATTTGTAATGAGTCAAATTCCCATTAGATGATCGAATTTTATAGTGAGGAGAAAAATGGAAGTAAAAGAGTATTATATTATAGAAGATAAAGAATATTGGTTAAATCAGATAAAAAAGAGCGACTGGGGAGCAGGACAATATTTATATGAATTATTGAGTAAAAATGAATTAAAGAAGTTATGCGGAGAGACAACCAAAGTTTTTTTGCTGACAGATAATCTGCAGTTAGTGTCGTTCTGTACTCTGGCAGAGGTGGATGATGTTAGAGATACTGAGCTTGGTCCCTGGATTGGATTTGTATATACTTTCCCTCAATATAGGGGACATAGATATATGGGAATCCTTTTAGAGTACGCATATGTAACAGCCAAAAGTGATGGTGCCAGACAGCTTTATATCTCAACTGGAGAGACCGGATTATATGAAAAGTACGGATATTCATTCTATCAAATGATGAAAGATATGAACGGAGAGGATTCCAGAATATATAGAATAGACGTTAATGACGAAAGGAAAGCATAATGGATAATATTAGACTTGTTGATATAATAGATGATAATTGGGAGGAAATCTGTTTCCTTAATCCCGGCACAGAAGGTCGGGAATTTGTTGCAAGTAACTCATTTTCCATTGCCCAATCAGTATATGAAAAGGGTTGGGTTATCAAGGGTATTGTAGCAGAAAAACAGCTGATTGGATTCACTATGTATGGATTTAGTGAAGAATTGAATGCGTATGAAATATGCCGATTTATGATTGATGAACGTTATCAAGGAAAAGGTTATGGCAAATGTGCTTTGAAAATCATTATTGATGAGATGATCCGCAACTATGGATGTGATAAGATTTACCTTAGTACCAATCCAAATAATTCGAGAGGAAAACATATTTACGAAACTGCGGGTTTTGTACCAACGGGAGAAACGTGTGGAGAATGCGACAATATAGAGGATATATTCTGCTTGATGTTAACACCTGATATATAATCTACACACGATCAGTTCTGATTTATAGAACGATTAAGAACCAGACTTAAGGCAGAATGGGGGATTTCTATTGATATTATATTTTAGCGGAACAGGGAATAGTGCTTATGTAGCCAATTACATCGGGAGGCAGCTCAATGATAAGGTAGTCAACCTGTTTGATTATCTTAAAAATCATAATTATTCTAGAATGACATCGGATAGACCATGGGTCTTTGTGGCTCCAACCTACGCATGGCAGATTCCTCGTATTGTACGTGACTGGATTATTCGTACGGAATTGGCTGGTAATGCAAAAGTGTATTTTGTTATGACTTGTGGTGATGAGATCGGTAATGCAGGGCATTATGCAGAACAATTGTGTCAGAAGAAAAATCTGATCTATATGGGATGTGCAGAAATAGTAATGCCGGAAAATTATATCGCGATCTATGAGGCTCCTGAGGAAGAGGAAGCTGAGCGAATCATTCAAAATGCCGAGACGAATATTCAGGAGACAGCGGAGCTGATAAAATTGGTTGCACGAATCCCGGATAAGAAAATAGGAGTACGTAATATAATCAAAAGTAGTATGGTTAACGCAGTATTTTATCCATGTATTGTCAGTGCGAAGAATTTTTACGCATTGGATCAATGTATCTCGTGCGGACATTGTGAGCGGGTTTGCCCATTGAGCAATATAGTAATAATCAATGGAAAACCAATCTGGGGAAAGAATTGCACTCACTGTATGGCCTGTATTTGTACCTGTCCAAAGGAAGCTATCGAATATGGAAAAGCAAGTCTTGGGAAGCGCAGATATACCTGCAGTCGTAGGTAGGTTTTATGAATTTTCGTATATTTGAGAGGTAGAAAGTATGACAGATACTTGGAAGAGACTATAGATGAAATGCTTGCTTGTTATGAAATTCTAAAACCAGATGACAATCCTGCTCCATTCTACGAAACGCCATACAGTAAACTGGTGGGAAATTTTGTAGACAAATTCGGTGTCCTATGGGGTTTTATGGTAAAATAAGCATAATATAATTTTGAAGTAAGCTTACTTCCCTTATGCTTATTAGTTGGTTTAGATTGTTAATACAGGAAGTTCAATAATGCAACGATAAAGTAGAATTTAATGGAGAGAAAGTCACAATGGAAAACGTAGGAATATTAAGAAATATGGCATCAATTTATCTTCGACATAATAACAAGATGCTCCTATTGTATAGGCAAGGCTCCAGAGTTGTTAATAATGTATGGGTTGGTTCTGCTGGTGGACATTTTGAAGAGTGTGAATTAAACGATGCTAAGTCCTGTGTATTAAGAGAGTTAGCAGAAGAACTATCTATTACAGAGGAAATGATTTGTGATTTGGAGCTTCGATATATAACATTACGAAGAACCAACGGTGAAATTAGACAAAATTATTATTTCTTTGCTAATCTGGTGAGTGATTTACAAATGGAAGTATCTTCTAACGAGGGTATATCCAAATGGTTTATATTAGATGAATTAACCGACTTAAAAATGCCTTTTACTTCTCAATATGTAATTGAGCATTATTTAAAAGTAGGAATGCATAATCATAATGTTTATGGCGGTATTGCTGACGGTTCAAGGGTTGTTTTTACAGAAATGCCGGAGTTATAGTTGAATTTATACTTCCAATTTGCTTCTTTGGCTTCGCAATCGTTTGAAAAGCGGATTTTTCAATGTGACACAATCGTCCCCAGCTTGAACATCCCATAATATTTATTAGAAGTCATTATGAAGTCAATTTGAAATACAAATTATTATTAGGAGATTAGTCAAAATGGGTACATACAATTTCTTATTAGCTAATTATAGTGATTTATCAGAAATCATGGACTTATATCATAGTTTAATCGGTACTCCGGGGTGTACTTGGAGTTTGGATTATCCGGATAAAGATAATGTAGAATCTGACATTAAAAGTAAATCTTTATACATTCTTAAATATGATGATAAAATAGTCGCGGTAGCAGCGGCAGGTTCCTTTAACGAGTTGGATCATTTACACTGGAAGCCGAAAAAACCATGCGAATTGGCAAGGATAGGGGTTATACCAACAATGCAAAAACAAGGGGTTGGTACAATTTTATTGCAAAATGTTATCAACTCTATGAAAAGGAAAGATTTCGACGGTATTAGGATGTTAGTCAGCAAATCTAATTCTGCAGCATTGGCTTTATATAATAAAAATGGATTCGAAATGTGTGGAGAAACATTTATGTTTGGAATTGATTTCTATTGCTATCAGATGACTTTCAACAAATAATAGACTAAATATATTTTCGAAGGGAATTGTTATAATGATCAACAAAATCTTTTCACCGAATGACACCTATAAAGAGATGATTCAACATTATACTAAGACAGATGGAATATTAGCGATCACAATGTATGTATTATTAATGTTCATTTATTACTTTATGGGGGTTTTATACATCCAGAAGCAGCTATATTTAGGTATTCCCGTAAACCTATTACTTATTGTCGCTTGTATTATATTGGTATTGGTGCGTAAGCAGAAGCTGTTCTCAATAGGATTTACCTTAAAAAACATAGGTAAGTCGTTGATGACTGGTGTGGTTCTCGGCATTATCTTTTCTTTTTTTATGAACGTCCTGCCGAATATACTAGCAGGAGGTAAAATTATATCGGTCAATCAAGCGTTATATAACATATTTTATTATTTTATCATTATTTCTTTGACAGAAGAGGTTATACTCAGAGGCTATATTCAGACGAGGATGTATGGCCTAATCAAAAATGACAGTCTAGCAGTTATCGTGACTGGCTTTATGTTTTATACCATGCATCTGCCTTTTCAGATGCCTGTAAACGGTATGCAAATTAATCTGATCAATATGGTTGTTATGGTAGCCATCCATTTTGTGATAAACCTTTTATATCGGAAATATAATTCCCTCGTGGGTCCTACCGTGTTCCACGGGCTTCTGGATTGGGGCGGCGATTTATTACGATAAGGTTGAGTAAAGGCATACTCAGAATGTGTTAATGCAGTTCTTTTAGGTTTTCTATGTGGCTGCTTGGCTGGAGTCTTAGGAATTATATTATGGATTTTAATAATGATTGAACAGCATCAGGATAACGAACTAAATCAACAAGCGACCAAAGAAAGAAGAATGGAGAGGATTAAATAGTTAAATAACATGGAGGATGACATATGAGTTACCTGTTTCGATGTTATGCAAAATTATATGATAAGTTTATGAATATATTTTCCCTTGATGATGATACAGCTGTTCTTTCTCTTATTGAAAATCGCCAACTGAGAATCGCTGATGTTGGCGGAGGAACAGGGGTAACTGCAGATAAGCTTGTCAAAAGGGGACATGCAGTTACTATCATTGATCCATGCAGACAGATGACAGAGCTAGCAAAGAAGAGAAATAAGAAGGTCCGGGTTATCAATAGATCGATGCCGTGCGAGATAAATGAGCAATTTGATATTATATTAATACGAGATTGTTTGCATCATGTGAAACGGCAGAGAGAGATGATTGATTGCTGTGTCCATATGCTTACAGAGGGGGGAATGATTATCGTTAATGATTTTTCACCGGAATGCTGGAACACAAAGATAATCTTCCTTTTTGAGAGGATATGCTTTGAAGCGATTAAGCCGGTGAGCGAATCAAAACTCCTCCGTTATTTTGCGGCGGCTGGTTTACAGACAGAACTCATTCGGGTAAATAAGAGAGATTATATTGTTTGGGGAAGGAAAATGGAATGATACCATTTGGAATAAAAAGAGTTAAGAATATAGATATTGCTAACTCATATGATACGATTAGTGAGGGATATGAAGCATACTTTTTAAAAACGATGCATCGGTATAATGATCGTGTACTAACATTATTATTAAACCAATCGTTGGGTAACAAGGTTCTGGATCTTGCATGCGGAACAGGCTATAACACACGCTATTTGCAAAGGAATGGTGTGGAGGCAGAATTTACATTAGTAGATCTATCAGAAAGAATGTTAGCACAGGCTAAGGATAAGGCTATTAATCAAAGACAACTAACCTTCATTCATCAGGATATGATTTCTTATTTGCAATCCTGCCCCGATGATTATTATGATACCATAATATGTACATGGGCGATCAAATACCAACCTCCCCTACAAGTAATTAAAGAATGTGCACGTGTTCTCAAAAAAGGGGGAAGAATGGCAGTCCTCGTCAATACCGCTGACACGCTTCCTGAGATGAGAGTATTATATCCAAGACTACTGATAAGAAATATATTTAAGATACGTCAAATTATGATTGATTTGCCAAACCCAAAAAGCAGACAAATGTTTCAACAATGGTTTATCAGTAGTGGTTTTGATG
>JAEZKL010000091.1 GCA_023415475.1 Bacillota bacterium
GGTGGTGGGAATGCGATATGGAGTTTTTAGCTGAATGGGCTTTTGAGGGCAACCCGAAATCATAGTAGGCGTTGACGGAAACCATAACCGTTATCAGCATGGCATATATAGTTCGTATATGAAGGTAAAGTGGACAATGAAAAGCCTAAAAGCAGCCTTTTCATCAGTCAATTTGAGTGGTACCGCGGATAACATTCGTCTCAAGTATATATTATACTTGGGGCTTTTTTTATTTCATAGAAAATTACTTCCTATGAAAAAAATCCCTCCGGGCAGGATACGCACCACGCTTGACAGGCCACGAATGGCGAGAACGAAATAATTTGATAGCCGCAAGGGGCGGCAGAATGGGAGGATATGTATGAAGAAATTAGTAACAATCGTATTAGTAATCGCCATGGCAATGAGTATGATGACAGGTTGTGGGGCGAAGGAGGACGGCAAGATAACAATCGGTATTGGACAGTTCGCAGAGCATGGTTCACTGGATAACTGTAGAGAAGGCTTCCTGGCAGGACTTGCTGAGGCTGGTTATGTGGAGGGCGAGAACCTGGAGGTATTATTTGAAAATGCTCAGGCAGATACCGGAACTGCAGGACAGATCGCTAATAATTTTGTATCCAACAAGGCAGACCTGATATGTGCAATTGCAACTCCTATGGCACAAAGTGCTTTCGGTGCGGCAAAGAATACCGATATACCCGTTATTTTTACCGCAGTAACCGATCCGATCTTAGCAGAGCTTGCGAAGGCAGACGGAACACCGAATGGCAATACAACCGGTACCAGCGACAAACTCCCCGTAGAGAAACAGCTTGAGATGATCCGCAAGGTTTTACCTGAGGCAAAGACCATCGGCATTATGTACAGCACCAGTGAGGTTAACTCGGTATCCGCAATTGAGGAATATAAGGCAGCTGCCGGCAACTATGGCTTTGAAATTGTAGAAAGCGGTATTTCGACGACGGCAGATATTCCGTTGGCAGCAGATAATTTATTAGAGAAAGTAGATTGTGTCAATAACTTAACCGATAACACAGTGGTAAGCTCCCTACCGGTTATCCTTGAGAAAGCAGCAGCGAAGAACATTCCTGTATTCGGCAGTGAAGTAGAACAGGTGAAGATAGGATGCCTTGCTACCGTAGGACTTGATTATTATGATCTTGGTATGCAGACCGGTGCGATGGCTGCTCAGGTATTAAAGGGAGAGAAGAAAGCAAGCGAAATTAACTTTGAGGTTATCGAAGAAGCATCCTTCTATGGAAATACTGAAGTAGCAAGTAATCTGGGTATTACCCTGCCGGAAGATTTGGTTAGCAGTGCGAAGGAAATGTTTGATGAGATTACTCAGTAAGACAGCGGATTGAATTTGACTAATGTATTTTATGTTAAAAGAGTTGGCTCCTATAGACCTTCATTCTTGTTCTTAGGATTATGGGATGAAGGTTGTAGGAGTCATCAAATTAGTTTTAGGAGGTAAGATAATGGGGTTTTTAGTAGCATTTATACTTGGTGTATTGGAGGAGGGACTTCTTTATGCGATCATGGCACTTGGTGTCTATATCACCTATAAGATTCTGGACTTTCCGGATTTATCCGTAGACGGGACCTTTCCGCTGGGAGGCTCCATTACAGCGGTCCTTATTATCGCAGGAGTTCCACCGATACTTACCCTTTTTATTGCTTTCCTATTCGGTGCGGTTGCAGGAATACTAACCGGTCTCATTCATGTGAAGCTAAAGGTGCGGGATCTTCTTTCGGGTATTATCATGATGACAGCATTATATTCCTTGAATTTGAGAATAGCAGGAAAAGCCAATGTCGCAATCTTTACAAAGGAAACCATTTTTGATAATGCGTTTTTGGATAAGAATATTCCCGTGGCTTTGAAAGAATATATAACCTTAATAATCCTTTTTATCATTGTAGTTATTATGAAGCTGCTATTAGATCTGTATCTTAAGACCAAGTCAGGATACCTGTTAAGAGCGGTAGGAGATAATGATACTCTGGTAACCTCTCTGGCGAAGGATAAAGGGTTTGTTAAGATTGTCGGTCTTGCTATTGCCAATGCCTTTGTGGCTCTGGCCGGCTGTATCTATACACAGAAGAGTGGATTTTTCGAGATCTCCTCCGGTACAGGTACGATCGTAATCGGATTGGCCAGTGTTATAATCGGAACCAATGTGTTTAAGCAGGTCACCTTTTTTAAAGCAACGACGGCAGTAATCGTCGGATCGATTATTTATAAGCTGTGTGTAGCTTTGGCAATATGGGCCGGTATGGCTGCCTCTGACTTAAAGCTAATTACTGCAGTTTTATTCCTGATTATACTTGTGGTTAGTAATGAGCGTAAAAGGAGGGTGAAAGCCAATGATTGAGTTGATTAATATCAATAAATATTACAATTCAGGAACCGTCAACGAGATGTGTCTGTTCAAGGATTTTAACCTGACCGTAGCGGATGGTGAGTTCGTGTCCGTTGTTGGAAGTAACGGCTCCGGGAAGACCTCTCTGCTAAATATAATTTGTGGTAGTATTCCTGTTGACAGCGGAGCCATCCGAATTGGCGGGGCGGATATTACCTGCATGCCGGAATTCAAGAGGCAGAGAAGAATTGGAAGAGTATATCAGAATCCTGCCATGGGTACCTGCCCATCGATGACAATCTTAGAGAATATGTCATTGGCGGATAATAAGGGCCAAAGCTTTAATCTAGCCAGAGGTACGAATAAGAAACGAGTGGAATTTTACCGGGAAAGCCTGCATTCTTTGAATCTCGGACTGGAGGATAAGCTTCATGTGCCGGTCGGATCCCTGTCGGGAGGTCAGAGGCAGGCGATGGCATTATTAATGGTAACTATGACACCGATTGAATTCCTGATTCTGGATGAGCATACGGCGGCCCTGGATCCGAAGACAGCTGAGCTGATCATGCAGTTAACCGATCAGGTAGTGAAGGAGAAGAAGCTTACCACGATCATGGTAACTCATAATCTTCGCTATGCTGTGGAATACGGCAGCAGGCTGATTATGATGCATCAGGGTGAGATGGTCATTGATAAGGCGGGAGAAGAGAAGCGGTCGGTTCAAATAGACGCTATTCTTGACAAATTCAATGAGATCAGTATCGAGTGTGGCAACTAGGTGGTTAATGTATATACTTCAATTAAACAATGTCAGCTTCCTATATAGATGGACTAAGGGACCGGTAAGTGATTTGCGTTCCCTATCTGATAGGAAGCTTTTATTCGACTTTTAAGAGGAGGAGGAGATACTGTTGACATGCGTAAATGCTGGATTTTTCTATGAGAAATAGATTTATATACATATATTATGAAAACATATACAATATTTCATATTATTTTATTTATAATTGTTCTTGCAAAAGGGTTATTCTATGATATACTTAGGTTACAAAAAATAATAGAAGCAGAGTAGAAGCATGTGCGTTAAGTGCTGGGTGAACAGGGAGTTGTCATCCGGACGAAAAGGATATCTTGCGGTACATGGTTCGCATCCCGCTGCTACAGTAAGGTAATCAAATATTGAAAAGGCATATTGATATGTGGACATCCATATTATCCTATGCTCTATTTGATTTTATCTCTTCTTGTAGTAAAAGGTCTGCAAAGGAGGTAATTTTTTATGACCAAATTTACAGCATTTTTCAAGTCATCTTATCAGGAGTTAAAAAGTATAAGATGTATCACCCTCATATCAATGCTGGGAGCGGTATCAATAGTGTTAGGCAGTCTAGTGTTCATGGTAGGCGATTTTCTAAAGGTTGGTTTCAATTTCCTTCCTAACGAATTCGTATATTACCTATTCGGGCCTGTCGTAGGAGTTGTGTACGGGGCGACGCTGGACCTCCTGACCTTTATTGTAAGACCAACAGGACCTTTCTTCTTCGGGTTCACCTTAAGTGCAATAATTACGGGCTTCCTTTATGGAGTGATTCTCTACAAGAGACCCTTAAGCCTGAAAAGAATTCTTGTAGCTAATCTGGTTCAGCTTGTAGTGATTCATTTATTACTGAACACTTATTGGTTAACCATGCTTTACGGCTATAATTTCATTGCAATACTTCCGCTGCGAGCTCTGAAGGCTCTCATTATGCTGCCGGTGGAGACGATTATGCTATATATGGTAATCAAGGGTGTGGAAGCAAGCGGAGTAATTGGTTGGCTGTTTCCGGGAAAGCAAGCAAATATAACGAGTAAGTAATAGAGCCATGAGCTTATGAAGTAATCTCAGGTGATGGATGGTAGAATCTGTTGCCTGAGTTTAATCATGAGCTCCGGGCTTTTTCTGATTAGCGGAGACAATTAGAAGAGCCTGTTTATGAAACCCCTTGACAAACAGCAGGAATATGAAGAAAATAATCATAGTGTGAATATGAAAGGAGTTATAGCATGCCGTATATCAATGTGAAAACCAATATGGAGGTTGTTAAGGAGCAGAAGGAGATTGTAAAACAAAAATTAGGCAAGGCAATTGAATTGATACCCGGTAAGAGTGAGGATTGGCTGATGGTTGCCATTGATGATAATACCGCACTCTATTTTAAAGGAAAGGCAGACATGCCTATTGCCTTTGTAGAAGTAAAGATCTTTGGAAGTGCGACTGCGGAGGCATATCAGCTCGCAACAGCCCAGATAACTCGTATTTTGAATGAGGAATTACGGATTGCACCGGACCAGATATTTGTGGCTTATTCCGAGATAGAGCATTGGGGATGGAATGGGATTAACTTCTAGATAGGAGCCACCTGAATTAGTTTAGTGGCTTGACTAACTATGTAAATACATGTTAAAATGGGTTAATGATGTACTTGTGTTATGAATGAATATATCAACCCTTATAAGGAGGAAACAAAATGAAGAATTTGTTAGTGGCACAATCCGGAGGACCTACCGCTGCTATTAATGCAACACTGGCCGGTGTATTGCAGGGTGTGCGAGCAAGTGGTAAAGTTGACAAGGTATATGGTGCTAAGAACGGGATCGAAGGCGCTATCAAAGATCAGCTGATTGATTTAAACGAGATCGTAAGAGATACGAAAGCAATGGATACACTTACTTATACACCCTCTTCAGCTCTTGGGACCTGTCGTTATAAGATGAAGGATTGGCGCAAGGATGAGGAACCTTACAAGAAAATAATCGAAACCTTCTATAAGTATGATATTAGGTATTTTATCTATATCGGTGGAAATGACTCCATGGATACCGTAGATAAGCTTTCAGAATACTGTAAGCTGAATAACCATGACTTTATTATTATGGGTGCCCCGAAGACGGTTGATAATGATCTCAACCTGACGGATCATAGCCCCGGCTTCGGTTCAGCAGCAAAATATATTGCGACCACCATCTCCGAGCTGGCATGCGATATCGGTGCATATGATATTCCGGCAGTAACAATCGTTGAGATCATGGGAAGAAATGCAGGCTGGCTGACGGCTTCTGCAGCTCTTGCCAGAGTGAACGGTAATGCTGGTGCAGATCTAATTTACCTCTGTGAGAAGGACTTTGATAATGCCAGATTTATCAATGATGTGAAGGAAAAGCTGGCACAGAAATCCGGCATTTTAGTAGCAGTTAGTGAAGGCTGTAAGGATAGCAGCGGCGCTTATGTATCGGATCAGATGTCCAGCGGAGCGGTAGATAATTTCGGTCACAAATATATCGCAGGAGCAGCACGTGCGTTAGAGCAATTGGTTCGAAATGAGATCGGCTGTAAGGTGCGTTCCATCGAATTGAACCTGATGCAGAGATCAGCAGCCCATATTGCCAGTGAGACAGATATTATTGAGTCCTTGATGCTTGGACAGAAG
>JAEZKL010000107.1 GCA_023415475.1 Bacillota bacterium
TATTGATATGGAGCAAATGTATATGACTATAAAAGTAGATGAAAGAGAGCGTGATTACAATGAATGCATTTCTGATAGTAATACCATTTATATTTATAAGATTCGGTCTTTTAAGTATATTAGACAAGGAGTCGCTTAAACGCGCGGCATTTTTCGCTCCACTGATTGGAAAAGAAAAGGTGGCATACATATTATATCAGCTTTCCAATATATTGATTTTCATATATCTGTGCTTTCTTAAGATTACGACGGATCAATACTGGTTATATGTGGGGTTGTTGATATATGGATTAGGTGTCCTATTATGTTTTATTTCCGTATTGAACTTTACAAAACCTATGGAGAATGGTATCAATCTGAAAGGACTCTATCGAGTTTCCCGTAATCCGATGTATGTAGCTTATTTTATCTATTTTTTGGGTTGTGTTCTACTTACTCAGTCGTTCATATTACTTGGAATATTAATTGTTTTTCAAATATCGGCACATTGGATTATCCTGTCGGAGGAAAGATGGTGTGTTAAGAAGTTTGGGGAAGAGTACATAAATTATATGAACAATGTGAGGCGTTATCTCTAGAAGATATAGATATATGTTAATAATGAGTTTCATGACAGTTTAACTTATTCTGCAAGGAACGCCACAAGCGTTATAAACAAAAATAAAGACCTTTGGATCCATGAAGAAGGTTTTAGTATGATATTTAATTACCTTGATAAAAATGTAGATTTTCATTTTGTTTATGGTTAGTAGTCATTCTGGCTGATTTATTACAAATATAACTAAAGCGAGGAAGTGTCTTATGATTGCTATTTATGATTGGTTTGGATATGAATTACCGATAAAGGAACGTTATCGGTTAATAAAAGAGGCTGGATTTGATGGCGTTTTATTATGGTGGAGTGATGGGTTTGGTCGTGACTGTTTTGGGCGGAACGATTACCGCAACGGGCCGCAAATTGCACGAGAAGCGGGGCTTTATATAGAAAATATCCATACACCAGTCCAAAACCAAAACAACCTCTGGCTTAACAATCTGGATGGTGAAGCCCTAACCGATTGCTATCTGCAATGTGTTGCTGATTGCGCTCAATTTGAGATTCCGACAATGGTGGTGCACCTGCCAGACGAAGACAATCCATATAACGAATTGGGACTGGATAGAATCAAGACAATCGTAGAAAAGGCGGAACAGCTTGGTGTCAATGTTGCATTGGAGAATTTACGTAACCTAACTAATTTGTCATTTGTGCTGGAGCAGGTAGATTCAAAGCGTATCGGATTCTGTTATGATTGCGGACATCACTACCGTTACTATCCGGGCCATGATTTATTATCCATGTATGGCTCCCGGCTGATGGCCTTACATTTACATGATGATGGCGGAATGCATAACCAACACCGTTTACCCTTTGACGGCACCATTAATTGGTCCACAGCCATGAAAAAAATCGCAGAAACGGGATATTCCGGTGCAACGGCAATCGAGGCTATGAATTGGGACTATATGGATTTATCGGCAAAGGAATTTATACAAGAAGCGTCTGAACGAGCAAAAAGACTGGAAGCATTAAAACTCTAAAATCGATGAAGGCAGAAGTTTTTCATAACAGAAGTAACTCTTTATGGACAAGCAACTAAAAGATATTAGTATTGGAGTATAATTATATGGTTAAGCCTATTGGAAAACAGAGGATTTCAAAAATCAATACATATTTGAACGTAGCAGAAACTTTTGCTTATAGAAGTACATGTATAAAAAGAAAATATGGAGTAGTTATTATAAAAGATGATACAGTAATATCAACAGGATATAATGGTTCACCTAGGGGATTAGATAATTGCTGTGACCTGGGTAAATGCCCCAGATTAGAATTAGATATGCATCAGGGAGAAGGATATGGGATATGCAGAGCAATCCATGCGGAGCAAAATGCTTTGCTCAATTGTTCAAGAGAGCAGACAATAGGAGCCGATTTATATCTTGCCGGAATAAATCCTGAAGATAATACTGTTCACAAGGCAAAGCCATGTCCTTTATGTGCCAGATTAATAATTCAGGCAGGAATTGCGAATGTGATTTTGCGTATAGGTGAAAAGGAAGACGAGTATTTAGTTATCCCCGTGAAAGACCTAGTATGGCATAACTAGTAAGGATTAAGAATAAAGTTGAAAAGTTTGAAAGGTTATTTGTAATCATATAAAATTATTGAAGGATATTATAATGAAGAAAAAATGGAATTTCATTTTGTGTTTTATATTTTTGGGCATACCCATACTCTTAACCATTACAGCTTCTATTTCCTGAGGAAGCTGATCCTATTATGCAAGGTATAGAATGACTTTGATCAGAAAGGAAACATTATGACAAATAGTGAAATCATTAAGATTGCGATGCAACAGTCTGCGATTGACAGTAATTGCTGCATGGAAGATTTTCAAAACACCGAAAACAAAATTGTTATTTCTGGTCAAAGTCCTAACGCCAGAAGATATTTGGAACTGCCGTTTTACTGTGATCTAACCTCCTATGGCAATAATATTGTAGCTTCTGTCTCGGAAGAATTGGTTGAAATAGTAAGTGAATATATAGCGAAATATCCTGTGGAGCATTGCTTTGAAACACCGAATCTACATATATTATGTGAAAAACTAAAACCACTTAACTTAAACGTATGTTTTATGGCAGAGTACTTTTTGCCTGATATGGAATCCATAAAATCGATTGCCTGTAAGTATGAAACGAAAGTTATGGAACCGGACCAATTCTCGGCTTATTATTTGCCGGAATGGGGAAATGCGCTTTGTGAAAAACGAAAGCATTTAGATGTATTAGCTGTAGGCGCATTTGATAACGGAAAACTGATCGGTCTTGCAGGATGCTCTGCTGATTGCGATACCATGTGGCAAATAGGGGTTGATGTATTGCCGGAATATAGAAGGCAAGAGATTGCTTCCAGTCTTACGAGCAAGCTTGCGATTGAAGTTTTAAACAGGAGGATTGTTCCGTTCTATTGTTGTGCATGGTCGAACATTAAATCGGTGCGTAATGCAATTAAGAGTGGATTTAAACCAGCCTGGGTTCAGGTTACAGTCAAAAGCAATGATTATATTGCTGATATGAACAAGTAATTTATGGGGGAATTACGAAGCCTAACCGATTTCTCATTATGTTTAGAAATACAAGTATATTACATAGTTATAGTAAGTTAGGATGCTAAATGGGGTGAATGTATATGAATAAAGATATAGCAAAAAGTAAAGAGATTGAAAAATGGATTGGTTCGAGGTGTCACTATACTGAAGAAAATGAACTAAGTGATTTCTATGTTCAAATGAATCGAGATTGCGGGAATAATCATTCAAGAGTAATCTGGGAATGGTTACGCAATGCACCATGTTTTGAGGAGTTTAATATTGATAAAATCAAGATGTGGAAAGAAAACGGACAAGTTGTTTGTGCTGTGCGTTCAATGAGTCCATGGTTGGGAGAGGCAGTAATTGACAACCGATGTTCAACAAAAGAAACTTTATATGAGATCATCCAATATGTTGAAGAAAATCTATCTATGAAGGAGGAAAATCAGAAGCATATTTTTATGGTGGTTCTCGATCAAGGAGACGATTTTGATCAACTGCTACGAAAAGAGGGGTATGAAAAGCTTTCCCTGGGTACTGGCACTCTTCAATATAATCTTCAAAAAGAAATACCGCAGGTCACACTTGAGAATGGCTTCCGTATTCTTCCTCTTTCAGAAGTATTTGATTTTGATCAATTAAGTAAACTCATATGGTTTGGCTTTCATTATGAGGGTGATATTCCTAAAATCAACGATGATGTGAAGCTATCGATCAAGCATGCTTGGCTAAATTATAATAGAGATATTTGCAGCGTCATATTGGACGAGAATGGAGATTATGCCTCCTTTTGTGGATTTTGGTATGATGAAACGACACAAACTGCTTATCTGGAACCAATGGTAACTCTTGAAAAATATCGCAATATGGGATTAGGTAAAGCTGTAGTTTTAAATTCTCTGAAAATCTTACAGAAGTACGGCTGTATGAAGGCATTTGTGGATCCGGATGAGGAAACCTACAATTATTATATCAAAATCGGATTTGAACCATTTGAATATGCACGATTCTATCAGAAGACATTCTGAAAATATTTGGATTTGGAGGTATTCGATTGACAAAACACAATATAGAGTTGGAGCATTTATTACCGAACGGACAGGTTTCCTGTGAGTACAAGGATAATGTACTTATTATGAAGACAGATCGTTCAATACCTACGCAGCGCTTTGATGCAGAGCATTTATCGATTAATTCATACATTTATCTGCCGGAACGATACAAATTACCTTTACGAATTGATATGAGGGTAAAAATTGATGCACCTGGATTATACATACTATTAGGGAATGGACATGTTAATTTCGGTACATTTTGGTCAGATAACAGACGTTTGGATGATATCGCAGCTCCTTCTAGAAAGACAATGTTTTTTCATGATTATATGGAAATGAATCAATTTACCGATATTTCTTTATTATACGATAAGAAAGAAATGCAGATCCTGATAGATGGTGAGGAGCGATATTATTCTACAAAAGAACGATACATGAAAGCACCCACATTCGCAGGATTGAATGAGAAAGGCTTTGAGTTTAAAATAGCGTGTGACAAGCTGGTTAATCTTTGGATTGAATCACTCACGATAACGGAGTATGAAGACACCTGCGGCATTGTTACTTCCGAAAAGGAGCAATCGGCAGCAATTATGAAAAATAATGTTATCTCAGTAGACGCCAAACCAAATTTTACAGAGTGTATTTCACTTCTGCCCGCACCTATTCAAAGTAAAATTGTGAAAATCGATGAATACCTGAAATCAATCAAGCCGTTAAACTTTAAAAGGCAGATAGAAAAGAACGGTAATAAGATTACTTATGTCGCGTCCGGGTACGGTGTTTCCTATGCCATATATTTAAGCAATGATATGTTTGATCATTCATTACAATGGTATCTGATAACAAACGGAAAACCGGAGACCTGGCATAGGAAAGCCGATAGGATGGAGGAGACACTGAAGAGTCTCTTCGAAGCATCACCGGAATTTGCAGAGCGTATGTTTTATAGTTTGGATGACTGTGTTGGGTGCTACACTAATTGTTTGGCTAAAATAGGGTACCGGTTAGGTGAAAAGCAAAAAACGGTTTGTCATGGTAAGCTAAAATTCAGAATGAGTACCACCGGCCTTGAGGATGTTCGTATTTTTATCGATGAAATAAACCATCTCGTACAGGAAGATGAAAGGAGTAAAAAGTGAAAATCCTATGAATGAATTATTATTGCCTAGCCAAATTTTAAAACACATTTCTGGTATGCAATGTGAGCAAAACACGATTGGATGCTCAGAGGCAAGAGTATATAATTTTTTTTCTGCGACAGAAGCGGTTTATTTGAAAGTTGCGCCAAAATCGGGTGAACTCGAGACGGAATATAAGAACCTGCTATGGTTACAAGGAAAGCTTCCGGTACCTCGGATTATTGAGTGGATATCCGAAAATGATACTGACTTCCTTCTGATATCGGATATCGGAGGGAAGATGTTATGTGATGATTTTTATTTAAAGAATCCTGCTTTAGCAGTATCACTGTTAGCGGAGGGAATTAATATATTGCGGTCGTTTGATATTAAGGATTGTCCAATTCGTAATGATCTGAGTAAGAAGCTGAAGGATGCAGCTGACAATATAAGGCTAAACAGAATTGATAGAAATGATTGGGAACCAGGCAGTGAACAATTTTCATCTCCACAAGACTTACTTGATTATCTGATTATAAATCAACCGAAGGATGAGGAGCTTGTTTTTACTCATGGTGATTATTGCCTTCCGAACATTTTTGCTGATAAAGATTGGTTAACCGGGTTTATCGATACCGGGCGAGCAGGTGTTGCGGATCTATGGCAGGATGTAGCTCTGTGTATTCGTTCCTTAAGGTATAATTATAAAACAAATCAATATGATGACTTGTTATTGAAGCTAATAGGTATCCCTCTCAATGAAGAAAAACTAAATTACTATATTCTACTTGACGAGCTGTTTTGATGTAGCTGTTGTTTAGTAAAAAGAGAGAGTAACGAAATGAAAAAGAGGTTATTTATATTCATCTACATTGCAGATTTCTTTTGTATTTATCATTCAAAAAAATGAACCTTCTGAGTATATCCTTAGAGTAATGCCTAAGTCGGTGAAGGAAGTGAGAGAAGAATAAGCAAACGAAACTCATCATATGGAAGTAATCCCACACGTCTTTTTATGAATTATTAACCTATTGCCAAAAATTAGGAAATGCGTTAATATTAGCTTAATATCACAAGAACTTAAAAATATTTATGGTATATTTTCTGTGATTACTCAGAGTAACTACTTACCCTGAGGTAATAAAAATAGCATTTGAAAGGGATGGGGAGCAATATGATATTGAAAAAAGCGGTAGGTTTATTTCTATGTATAATGATGATAATAACCCTTGTAGCATGTGGAAACACTCAGAAAAGTAGTAACATGCAGGAAAGTAGTAATTTGCAGGAAAGTAGTAATTCGCAGGAAAGTGATAATTCGCAGGATAGTGATACTAAGCAGGAGAGTGAAAATGATGCAGAAGCGGTAAGCGAGGGTTCTAAAGAAAATAAAGCAGAACCGACTGCTACACCTGTACCGAAAGTGGCATCACCGACTCCAAAGGAGGTAAAAATGGGAGAAAAAGCAGAAACACCAAAGGTATATATGACAACTGATATCAGTTCGGAGGGTCTTATGGCTGCCTATAAGGCATTAGGCTGGACACCGGAAGGTAAGGTAGGAGTGAAGCTTAGTACAGGTGAGCCACCGTCCAGTAACTATCTGAGGCCGGAACTGATCAAAGATCTTATTCAGTCGGTCGAGGGTACAATTGTTGAATGTAATACGGTTTATGGCGGTTCCAGAATTAATACTGCGATGCACCTGCAGGTTGCCGAGGATCACGGTTTTACCGCTATCGCAGAGGTGGATATTCTGGATGCGGAGGGCTCCATGAGTCTTGTCGTAGAAGGAGGAACCCATCTGCAAGAAGATTTTGTTGGATCACATTTTGCCAATTATGATTCTTATCTTGTTCTTTCACACTTTAAAGGACATGAAATGGGAGGCTTTGGCGGTGCAATTAAGAATATATCCATAGGATTTGGTTCATCAGAAGGGAAAGCATGGATTCATACCGCCGGAAAAAGCAAGAGGATATCCTGGGGCACAAATCAGGATGATTTTCTGGAATCGATGGCAGAAGCAGGCAAGGCAGTATCCTACAGTATGAATGATGGTAAGAATATCGTCTATATCAATGTTATGAATCGACTTAGTATCGATTGTGACTGTAACGGTTACCCGGCTGAACCGGATATGCACGACATTGGTATCCTGGCATCCACTGATCCCGTTGCTCTTGATCAAGCTTGTATTGATCTGGTTTATTCTGCCGAAGACGGCGAGGCGCTGATTAGACGAATTGAATCCAAGAACGGGTTGCATACACTGGAGCATGCAGAGGTTATCGGTCTTGGTAGTCGCACCTATGAATTGGTGAATATCGATGATTGATCTGTTACATAGAGAATTTGTCTATCTCTCGTACTATTTTAGTGTTCAGTTGGAGCAGATTTTACCATACTGGCTATTGGGTATGGTCATCGGGTCCATGGTTTCCGTATTTGGAAAGGAGCGGATTCATCGGCTGTTTATTCATTTGCAGGATAAGAGGATGGGGCTATTTGGCATTATTCCGGCTTGTCTGATTGGTATAGCATCACCGCTTTGCATGTACGGAACGATACCGATTGCCGCCTCCTTTTCAGAGAAAGGGATGAGAGACGATTGGCTTGCTGCTTTTATGATGTCATCCATTTTACTCAATCCACAGCTGATTATATATAGCGTGGCTTTAGGTACGACAGCCCTGATTGTGCGTCTGGTAGTCTGTTTTCTCTGCGGAATCATGGCAGGGGTACTGGTACATATTTTCTATAAGAACACCGGATTTTTTAACTTTTCCTCCTTTTCGGAAACGAGAAGCCGTGATACAGATCCGAATATACTAATGCGTTTACTTAAGAATTTCGGAAGAAATGTAAAGGCGACCGGATTATACTTTCTGCTAGGAATCGCATTATCCGCCTTATTTCAGAGATATGTACCCACGGAAGCTTTCGTCAAGCTCTTCGGCAGTAACGAGGGCTTTGGTGTGTTAATGGCAGCTACCATTGGCGTACCGTTATATGTGTGCGGAGGCGGAACGATCCCCCTTTTGCAGCAGTGGCTTTTTGAAGGTATGAGCATGGGTTCCGCAGCCGCCTTTATGATTACCGGACCGGCCACCAAGATTACCAATCTGGGTGCCGTGAAGATTGTACTGGGAGCCCGCCGATTCGGAATGTATTTAGTGTATGTGATGATATTTGCGCTGGTATCCGGGTTGATCATAAATTTAGTATAATATCGATAGTTTAGGAAGGATACTGCTTAATATACAAAGGAGGATGTATTTATGTTCAGATCAATACTTCAGATTTATGTCAAAGGAAGTGATGAAGCTTTCGAGCTTTATAAAAGAGCATTTGATGCGCAGATTGGTTATCAGGATTTCGATGAGAATGGCAAAGTCATTCATAGAGAGCTTAATGTTTGTGGACAGGCTATCGCAGTTGGGGAAGCTAGTGACGATACGCGAGCAGGCGGGGAAAAAAGAATTACAGGTAACACAATGCAATTCTGCATTCAGTTTGGAGAGGGGCAAGAGGAGAAGGTAAAGAAAGCATACGATGCACTACTTGACGGTAGTACGATTATAACACCCTTTAATGAACTGTTTTTTAGTCCTTGCGGTGTGGAACTGATTGATAAATATGGTGTTTGGTGGTGTTTGTTCGTATAAGACGAATTAGTTTAGTATGATAGGATTGAACTGTTAACTCAATGGAGAGAAGTAAGAGCAGGCTAGCTATTTTATATGTCAGTTACAAACATCATACGTTAAGGAGAAAGCATGAATAAGCTTAATATATTAGATATTGATATGTCCTATGGAGAGACCCGAGATGAGATTCATCCGGTAGTCTTATGCGATGAAACAAATTGTGTCCTAGTGGATTGTGGATTCGTTGGCTCTCTTTCTAAAATAGAGGAAGAGCTTGGCCGTCATGATATATTACCTGAAGCTATCACACACATTATTCTGACGCATCAGGATCATGATCATGTAGGAGCAGCAGCTGCGTTTAAGAGAAAATACCCCAATGTAAAAATTCTGGCATCCGCCGAAGAAGCGGATTACATATCCGGTATACGCAAATCACTTCGCCTTGAGCAGGCTGAGCAGCTACAAGACGAACTACCGGAAGAGATGCAGGAATTCGGTAAGGTATTCTGCAATCTGTTACGTTCCGTGGAACCCGTTCCAATTGATCAATTACTTTCTGATAATGAGCGATTGCCTTTTTGCGGAGGGTGTCAGGTGATTTCAACGCCTGGTCATACACCGGGGCACATTTCGTTGTATCTTTCAGAATTTGATACCATTATTGCAGGAGATGCAATTGCATTAGAGGGCGGTAAGCCGGTGATCGCCAATCCTCAGTTTACCCTGGATATGGACAAGGCGAACGCATCCATGCAGCGATTATTAGTACATCCCGGGAGTAAAATTATCTGCTATCATGGTGGAGTTCTAAAAGATTAATCGTATCAAAAAAGAAGAACTTCTGCCCCTAATATAGAGGTGGAAGTTCTTTTAGATTCACAATTCAATAACAGTTTAATCAGAGTAATTCTGAGATTAAATGAATGATCATATACAAGTTAGTATGTTTTCGTTACAAGCTTCCTCTTACTTCCTGCCAGTCAACCAGAAGATTATAACGTTGTGTTTTAAAACGAAGTACACAATAATT
>JAEZKL010000129.1 GCA_023415475.1 Bacillota bacterium
CACTTATCCCATTGTGTTGGATTGGGATACCAATCGGATTGAACTATATCAGTTTATCTACCATGATACAAAAGACGAAGCTATGGCAGCCTTAAAGTGACTGATGACATAATCCTTGCAATATCAACCGAATATAAGGGTAAATAACTATAGTAAAGGAGCGGTTAATAATCGCTCCTTTGTTTCGTGTCATGTGAATTGGCGTATTATTAAGTATATTTTGCTTATGAATTTGATATGTTTTGAGGTAGGCGAGGTTCAAGCTGGTTACTATATAGCGTATTGTTAAGAACTTAACCTACTATATTTTGTATTAAAAATTAAAAAATGGTACAAAGCGCATTGCATTTTCTAACTAAGTGCTATATAATAGGTTTCTCAATAATAGTACATAAGGAGATATCGTATGAAGACGATTAAACGAAACGGTGCAGAAGAAGTATTTGATATAAATAAGATCATTGCAGCTGTGAAAAAAGCAAATGATTCAGGAGAGAAGAATTATTTAAATGATGAACAGATTATTAATATTGCAGAGTATGTAGAGTACAAATGCCAAAAGTTAAACAGAGCCGTTTCGGTAGAAGAGATTCAAGACATGGTAGAGGATCAGATCATGGCGACCGGAGCCTTTGACCTTGCGAAGCGTTATGTCAGATATCGTTATCAGCGTTCCCTAATACGAAAAGCAAATACAACGGATAATCGGATTCTATCCTTGATTGAAGGTAATAACGAGGATGTGAAGCAGGAAAATTCAAATAAAAACCCTACGATTAACAGTGTTCAGCGTGATTATATGGCAGGGGAGGTAAGCAAGGATATTACCCGTAGATTACTCCTCCCGGCAGATATTGTAGAAGCGGATCAGGAGGGCATTATTCATTTTCATGATACGGATTACTTCGCACAGCATATGCATAACTGCGACCTGGTGAATCTGGAGGATATGCTTCAGAACGGTACGGTAATCAGTGAGACAAGGATTGAGAAGCCGCACAGCTTCTCTACAGCCTGCAATATTGCGACCCAGATCATAGCACAGGTAGCAAGTAACCAGTACGGTGGTCAAAGCATCAGTCTTGCGCATCTGGCTCCCTTTGTACAGATATCCAGAATGAAAATATATGCAGAGGTTCAGGAGGAGATCGAGATCCTCGGCGCTTCTGTGACAGAGGAGCTCTTGGAGGAGATTGTAGAGAAGAGACTCCGTAAAGAGATTAACCGAGGTGTTCAGACCATTCAATATCAGGTTATTACCCTCATGACCACCAATGGACAAGCTCCTTTCCTAACCGTCTTTATGTATCTCAATGAGGCGAAGAATGAAACGGAGAAGAGAGATCTGGCAATGATCATCGAGGAGACCCTAAAGCAGCGTTATCAGGGCGTCATGAACGAGGCAGGTATCTGGGTTACCCCTGCATTCCCGAAGCTGATCTATGTTTTGGAGGAGGATAATATCACAGAAGGGACCGAGTATTATTATCTGACCGAGCTGGCTGCAAAATGCACCACGAAGCGTCTGGTGCCGGATTATATCTCCGAGAAGAAGATGAAGGAGCTCAAGGAAGGGAACTGCTTCCCGGTTATGGGCTGTCGCAGTGCCTTAAGCCCCTGGAAGGATGAAGACGGTAATTATAAGTTCTATGGTCGCTTCAATCAAGGAGTTGTATCCATCAATCTGGTGGATGTTGCTTTATCCTCCGGTGGAGATATGGATAAGTTCTGGAAGATCTTCGATGAGAGACTTGCACTGTGCTATAAAGGTCTGATGATAAGACATAAGCGCCTGAAGGGAACCTTATCCGATGCGGCGCCGATCCTTTGGCAGCATGGAGCCCTGGCACGACTGAAGAAGGGTGAGACCATCGATAAATTGCTTTTCGGCGGTTATTCCACGATTTCTCTCGGCTATGCCGGCTTATACGAATGTACCAAATATATGACAGGCAAATCCCATACGGACCCGGAAGCAACCACCTTTGCCCTTGATGTGATGAAATATATGAATGTAGCCTGTGAGCAATGGAAGGCAGAGACCAACATCGGCTTTGGTATCTATGGAACGCCAATCGAAAGTACTACCTATAAATTCGCGAAATGCTTACAGAAGCGTTTCGGTGTGGTAAAAGGTATCACAGATAAAAGCTATATCACCAACAGCTACCATGTCCATGTAACGGAAGAGATTGATGCCTTCACAAAGCTTAAGTTTGAAGCGCAGTTTCAGTCCCTCTCCACGGGTGGTGCCGTAAGCTATATCGAGGTTCCCAATATGCAGAATAATATTCCGGCTGTCCTTCAGGTAATCCGGTTTATCTATGATAATATCATGTATGCCGAACTGAACACGAAGAGTGATTGCTGTCAGGAATGCGGCTTCGACGGAGAGATTCAGATCGTGACCGACCATGGTAAGCTGGTATGGGAATGCCCGAAATGCGGTAACCGGGATCAGGATAAATTAAATGTCGCACGCAGAACCTGTGGCTATATCGGAACTCAATTCTGGAATCAGGGAAGAACACAGGAAATCAAGGAAAGGGTGCTGCATCTCTAATATGAATTACGGAACAATTAAGAAGACAGACATATCAAACGGTACCGGTGTCAGAGTATCCCTCTTTGTCTCAGGCTGTACTCACCACTGCAAAGGCTGCTTCAATCCGGAGACCTGGAATTTTGGCTACGGTAAGTCATTTACGAATGAGACGAAGGGAGAGCTCCTAGAAGCACTATCAAAGAGCTATATCAACGGCTTATCCCTGCTAGGGGGAGAACCTATGGAACCGGACAACCAGCGTGTGTTGTTAGAGCTTGTTAAGAAGGTAAAAAGCAACTATCCCGAGAAGGATATCTGGTGCTATACCGGATATGATTATGAGCAGGACCTGCTAGGCGACAGCCGAGCACGCTGCGAATGTACAGAGGAACTGTTAAGCTACATCGATGTATTGGTAGACGGTGAATTCGTGGAAGAGCTGAAGGATATCAGCCTGCAGTTTCGGGGGTCCTCGAATCAGAGAATCATCGATGTAAAAGCTTCAAGGGATGCCGGTGAAGTGAGGCTTTGGCAATAAATAAGAATTAGTATGAAGTGCAAAGATATGTACAGCATATCAGTATTGAATTATTAAATATTGAATAATGTATATCGATTGAGGAACGCCCATAAATAGGCGTTCCTTTTCTATACATGATTCATCAAAAGTTTATGAGGCTAACTTTTGAATACATGATTCATCAAAAGACTGCGAAGCTGACATTTTGAATACATGATTCATAGAAAATTTGCGAAGCTGACATTTTTGAATATTGTAAAAGCCTTGCTATATACTTCGGTTTGACTATGTTTTTATATCATGTTACTTTAATGGTGTATTATGCGGACATTATGGCATTGACTTTACCCTTAGGGCAAGGTGTAAGATAATGATAAGAAGATAGGATACGCTAAGGAGGATAGTTTATGTTATCGATTGGAGAGTTTTCAAATATATGTAAAGTGTCTACCAAGACGCTTCGTTATTATGCTGAAATAGGGCTAATTCTACCTGATGAAATCAACCCTGAAAATGGGTATCGATATTATTCTGTTGGACAATTAGAAACGATGTTATTTATCAACCGCCTAAAATCATACAATTTTTCTTTAGAGGAAATTAAGAAAATCCTCAAATCAGAAGAATTACTGGACAAAAATCTTTACCTGGCACTTACCAGAAAGAAAAAAGAAATTGAGAAACAAGTACACGAATTTAAAGAAACGTTAGACCAATTAAATGATGATATATCAAATATGAAGCAAGGCAAATCATTTATGTCATATCTGGAAAGCCTTGATGTTCAACTTGTAGAAGTATCAAAGATGTATCTTTTATCTATCCGAAAAATGGTTCATGAATACGAAATGGCTGAAGAATATGATAATTGCTTTACTAAATTACGAAAGAAAATTCAAGACGACACATTAACGATACTTGCTCCACCTATGGTACTTTTTCACAGTGAAGAATTTAGCCCATATGGTTTAGATACTGAATTTGCCATTCCGGTAAAGGAGTATGTTACCAGTACAAGAGATTTTTACCCAGGACTATGTTTAAAAACAGTTCTGTATGGCTCTTATTCTAACCTATCTTCTGTATACACAAAACAACGCGAATGGGCAGAAAAAGAAGGCTATGAATCTAACAATGCACTTTATGAAGTATATGTAACTGATCCCTCTCAAGTTTCAACAGAAAGTGAATTTATCACTGAAATTTATTATCCCGTTAAAAAGAAAGCGTCAAATAATTAGTCCAAAAACCAAGTCCACTCAACTTTCGCAGTATAAGCTAAAAAAGACGAATGAGTATAAAGATAATAAAGTATAAAGGAGAACATTTTATGAATCAAAATAGAGTGACAGAGTTGGAAAAGAAAATTAACAATGATAATAGCAATATTGCAGGCATAGTTGTACTAAAAGACGGTGAAACACAATATGAGAATTACTTTGATCAATGTACTGCATCTAGCCGAGTCCATATTTATTCAGTAACAAAAAGTATTATTTCCATATTGATTGGGATTGCTTTGGACAAAGGGTATATCAAAAGTATTGACCAGAAGGTATTGGATTTTTTTCCGGAATACATAGTGAAAAGAAGAGAAAAGACAATACAGAATGTTACACTTAAGAATTTGCTGACAATGACAGCACCGTATAAATATAAGTTTGCACCCTACATAAAGTATTTCACGAGTGATGACTGTGTAAAATTTACGCTTGATTTATTAGGTGGTAGGGGGCAGATCGGGAAATTTAGATACACTCCACTCATAGGGCCAGATATATTGTCAGGTATTCTTGTAAAAGTAACCGGGCAATCTGTGTTAGATTTCGCAACTGATAATTTATTCTCGCCACTTGGAATTACGGTTGAGAGTAATGTGATTTTTCATAGTAAAGAGGAGCAGCTCGCATTTAATAAAGCTACAAACATCAGCGGCTGGGTTAGTGACCAGGCTGGAGTAAATACAGCAGGATGGGGTCTTAACTTGACTCCTACGGATATGGCAAAGCTAGGACAATTATACTTAGATAATGGAATATACAAAGGAAAACAAATTATTTCATCGGATTGGATAAATGAGAGTACAAAGGAACATAGCAGATG
>JAEZKL010000049.1 GCA_023415475.1 Bacillota bacterium
TTTCTGGCTGGTCTCCACCTGCGAGTGCAGTCTGCAGCTGAGGAAAATAATCAGTACCCTGGTTATAGAACACATTATCCCATGTAATGTTGTACTCCGGATGCATTTCTGCAAATGCTTTTTCTACTGCATCCAGACCTGCCTGCTTTGATGTCTGTGTCATGTAGTGGAACACCGTGATTGAAGCGTTCCTTACCTCAGCGGATTCAGACTCCTCCTTGCCGGAATCTTCGGTCTTGGCAGCATCTTCGCCTTTGGTAGGTGCAGTAGAGTCCGGGTCCTTTGACTGGCTGCACGCTGACAGTGATATTATCATTGTCATAATTAACATTATTGCTACTAACTTTTTCATACCTTTTACCCTCCTGTTATTTTTTCGGCTTACTAACCGGTAAACCCGAATCATTATGCCTCATTTCTAAATGTAAATTAATTATACCTATAAGATAACGTCATTACCATTTAGCAAACCCTTTATAATATTAACTTTTTATACTATTTGTTTTGTTTTTCTTAGCTACACACAAATAAACCATACAAATTATACATCTTAAAAAGTATATCTTGGAAATTTAGTTGTCATTTTAGCATTAAAAATAGACGTTTTAAAACAATAAAACGTCTATTTTATACAATTGCGACTTTAGCATCCTGCTTATACTAAGGTCCTCGCATTCCTTTCTGTACTATCCTCATGCAGCGTTGCAAGAACATCCTCCACCGCAGACCATTGATAAAACATTCTTTCTGATTGCATTTTATCATTTACGTAGTATTATTTCAATATATTGTTTAAATTCCCGGCATATTTTTTCACGAAACATTACCTACTTCTTAATGACTGGTTCTTGCTTTCATACTACATCTAATTGGATTTTTAACATGTCCTTTCCTTAATAATTGTATGACCATGGTATTACTTTTTTGCATTTTCTGGTAATTGTATGCTATAATACTCATAATTACCGTATTCATAGTAAGAGACGGCTGAATGTGGAATAAGCGAAGTATATTAACTGATATTAGGGGTGGGGAATATAGGATGGATATTCTAGGGGATGTTAAGCAATGTATTGATACTTTAAAGAATGAATGGCTTGCAGCCAGGGAGGACTTTCCTGATTTCTTAGAAGAGATATCAGCAGAAAAGAAACAAGAAAATGAAGCTTATGCAAGTAGCGTATCCGAATGCTTTCAAAAACAGACCGAGCAGCTTCCCAGACTGCCGTTTGGGCGAAGAAAATGGAAGAAGAAGACAAAGGATATAATATGGCAGGTCCTTTATCAAGAGAACATTATCGGAATACATAATGCAATGCAACAGAAAGAAATCAATGCCTTTTATGAGGAGCTGATGGTATTCCTTAAGAAGGTACGCCGCTTCTCCCCGGAGCTAAGCTTCGATGAGATTGGGCAGGGGATTCGCAATTATATCGTATATGCCATGTTTAAGGTAATCCACCTTGTGCCCTCCGGCTTCAGCAATGCAGGCTTCGGGTATAGCATGCTATATCCCTTTACTGATAATTATATTGATAGCAGGAAGCCTACTTCTGACGAAAAGAAGGAGTACAACCGATTAATCCGGGATAAGCTCATGGGCAAGAAGGTTCATCCTGCCTGTGAGCATCATAAAAAGACCTGTGATCTTCTTCAGGCTATTGCTTCTGATTACCCCAGAGAGAAGGACAATCGCATCTACACCTTACTCCTTATGATGCTGGAGGCACAGGAGGAGAGTCTTCGCCAGCAAAATCAGACTGATATTCTTAGCGAGGAGGAGCGACTACACATCTCGCTGTTTAAGGGAGGTGTGTCCGTTCTGGTGGACCGCTTTCTTATCAATCGGGAGCTAACACCTGCTGATCTTCATTTTTATTTGGGCTTTGGATTTTTCCTTCAATTAGCGGATGATCTTCAGGATATCAAGGAGGACAGTGAGAAGGGATACCAGACTTTATTCACCATAGATCTTTCTACCAAACGGGAAGAGAAGCTGGTGAATAAGCTGCTCCATTTTCTGAACAGTATCAAGGATACCTACTCTGCCGAGAATGATATCTTCAAAAACTTTGTTCTCGCAAGCAGTAACCAGTTAGTCTATACCTCCCTCTTCGGAAGTAAGGAATTCTTCACACCGGAGTATCAAGACAGGATAGAAAAATACCTTCCTATCACTCTTTCTTATCTTGAGGCTGCCAAGGCAAACTCTCTCGGTCGACAAGCGGATAGGGTCCAGGAGAATTATATGAAGGTGTTGGATCAACTGATTAAATAACCTTATACTAGATATTGCTTCAGATAATCCGTAAGCTCTTTCGCTGCTTTTTCATGTGCTGCTTTGCCGGGATGACATCTGGCTCCGATAGTCTCCTCGGTTGTATTTGGCAATTGGAATACAGATACCCTTTTATCGCCGGTATACTTCTGATATTCCTCTACCGCATGGTAGATGAAAGGCATCAAGGGAATTCCGATCATTCCATAAGCCCAGACAATCTGAGCCTTTGTATTGTACCTTCTAAGCTTAATCAAGAAGTTCACTACTGCTTTTTCAAAAGCCCTGAGATCCTCTTCATGGTAGCTGCCGTCTTCATTCAAACGCTGCTTGTGGGTCTCTCCGGTCATCTCATCCTTCCACGGCGGTGAATGAAATGCGCCATTATCATTGGTTCCTAGATTGACTACGACGATATCCGGCTGCCACTTGGAGAAATCATACTCCTGCAACGCTCCCAGAGCCTCATTCTTCTCACCCTTTAAGAGGCCGCATACCTTCTCGTAGATACCCGGAATATTCCCATAAGGATTGTTATCCCAGGCGGTCATAACACCCCAGCCACTCTGTGAGATTACACGGTAATCCGCATTTAGAGCTACTGCTGTCATAGCAGTATAGTTATCTACTGCGCTAAACCACATGGATATCCAATCCCCCTCCGGTTTAGCCCCTATGCTGCCTTCCCCGGAGGTAATACTGTCTCCGATAAACTCGATTCGGTAGGGCTTGTCTTCAACCGGCAGAAGCTCTCCATCAAACTTAACCGCATGAAGCTGCAATTTAGCGTCCGGATCACCGCTCATAGCCTGTACATCCTTAACAATCCGTACATTCTTGACAGCCTTCTCATTCATACCACGGAATACACAGATCCAGTACTTGCCAGCAGTAATCATCTGGCGGCCTACGAAAGCCCCATTGATTATAATACTGATCCAGGGCTCGTACATATCATAGTCAGCCTCTATCTCAATCCAAAGCTCCGAACTCTTCACATTCAGCTCAAAAGCGCTGCCAGTCCAAAACAAGGTCAGGGGTGCCATCTGATTCGTAGTTCGCCCATGAAGCTTGACGTTTTTTAGCTCCGATAAAGCATATTGTCTTAATCTATCATTTTCCTTCATTACAAAGCCTCCGCTATGCCACCTTACAGCATCTTTATCCCATCCAAGCCAGATAACCTTTTAACCCTCAGCTTGGTGATTTAATGCTTATCTTCTTACTCCTGAGTCTCCGACATGGACTCCAAAAGCTCCAATATTTTCGGTGTACATCTTCTACCACCACAGGGACCGCTTCCTGCCCCCGTCGCCTTCTGCACCTCTGCTAAGGTCTTAGCTCCATTTTTAATTGCTTTCTTCATCGTGGATCTGGGTATGCCTTTACAAATACATACCTTTGTCATCTTATCCATGATTTCCTGATTCGCATTCTGTTCCTCCATATTATTTATCTCCTTCTAATAATTTTATAAGCTTATGTTGATAAATACTCTCCTGTCAGTTTTTCACTTCGTTCAAGAAGCTTCTTCGCCTGTTTACGACTTTGGGCTGCCTGTTATGTGGCAGGTAAAAGCCTCAGAAACTGAAGCCCTCGTTTTAATTGTTTGTAAGCTCACGTGCTTTGTACTCCTCCTGCAGAATAGAATATATCATATCATCATAGATAATATCCTGATAGCCCTTTACACCTCTGCGAATACAGCCCTCAGGAATGAATCCAAGCTTTTCAATCAGCCTTCTTGAGGCTTCATTATCCTTAAATGCCCTCACAGACAGTACCTCTACCGATCTTTCCTCAAATACATATCGAAGCATCTCTCTTAGAGCTTCGGTCATATAACCCTTGGAGGTATATGGTTCTCCCAGGTAATAGGATATACATAAAGCCTTGACCCCGTAACGCAATCTATCCTCATCGATATCAACCATTCCGATGACCTTGCTGTTTTCTTTGAGCACTATATAGTAGGTGTCCTTTGATTCCATATCCTTTATGACCTGTTCCTGCATTTGCTCCATCGTGATTTTCTTCATGCAGTTATATTTCAATACAAATTCACTGTTACGTATCTCAAATAAATCTTCCTCATCTCCGGGCTGTGCCCCTCGAAGAAGCAATCTTTCTGTTTCCATGCTCTTACTCCGTTCTGTCTCACATTATCTTTTGTTATTTAGGAGACTTATCAACCTATTCCTTCTGTATCAATGTTTTTTATTACTATCGAAATCGAACCTATGATTGCTTGCAGTAATATCGGCTATTTCATCATTAATAACCGTGGTATACTTCATTATAATACTATAATATTACAATTTCATAAATCGTCAGCACATTATCCTGTACCGTGAATCGGACATCAAAACCGCAGAATTCAAAACCATAGATACGCTCCGGATCCTTCTGGTACGCCGGGCGCGGATCGTGTGCAAGCACACCCAGCAGAGCTTCTCTCCGATCCTCCGGTATCATATTTAACCAATGTTCCGGAAATATTACCTCCAGGGCATAATCCTTTACCGGGTCAGCAAACCCCCCCAGGGCCTCCGGATGACTGTCGGTATACGGGAGATAGGGCTTGATGTCATAGATAGGGGTCTTATCCATCAGATCGGCTCCTGATACATGAAGTACCGGTCCATTCTCAGTATATAATTCCACCTGCTCTAATCTAACGCAGGACAGCCCGATGGAATTCGGACGAAATGGAGATCGTGTCGCAAAGACTCCCATTCGCTTTACGCCGCCGAGTCTCGGCGGTCGTACCATCGGAGACCAGGTATCCCTCGTCGTCTCTGAGAACGCCCAGATGAGCCAGACATGAGTAAAGCCTTCGATTCCACGAAAAGCCTCCGGATTACGATATTCCGGCTCGAACACGATGGTAGCCTTCAGTTCATCGACAATTCCGCTTTGTCTTGGTATCCCGAACTTGGTTGGAAAATCAGTATGAATATGGGCAATTACTTTCATAGAATGCTTCGCCTCATTACCCTCATTCTGTATCAAGATATCCTTTTTCGGTTTACGATAATCCTTAAACTCTGCCATGTTATTTACTCCTATACCCATTTATCATAAAACCTATTTTATAGTAAATCCGAGCAGGTGTCCATCATAAATGATGCATGGTTTACAGTAGCGGAACGGTTGTGGTAGAATAGCCATAATCAATCAGCCATATTCAGATAGGTTAGAATATCCCCAATCTTATACTCACCTGTCGGTAAGGTAACCTCATAACCATCGTGAAGATAGAACCAACCTATAGTTCCCCCTTCGGTGGTTATCTCAACCCAATTCTTATTATCGGTCGCAGTTAGTTGAAGCTTTTCTCCCTTCTTGATGGTGACAACGTCTGATCCCTTATCCGGCAGTCGGAACAAGATAAGATCCTCCCTTGCATAATTCGTTCTGCTTTCCTCTGTTTCATATTGATAAGGGTAGTACCGATCTGCTTCCTGCTCCTCCAGAAAGCCGCTCTCATTTAACCTCCAGTCCGCACTAGCATACCAGGTTTGAAGAATACTTAGCCGCTTTCTGGCTGTTACTGCTCCCCTACCATTACTAAAAAACCTGAAATTGGACGGGAAATCCGTCACGTTTCCGCAATAAATTAGCTCTTCATTATCATAACGGAAGAAATGGGTTACCGGATCATCGCTGGGCCCTTCATCCAGTATTGCGATTTCACGATAGTGATCCGATGCATCAAGGTCAATCATGTAATATCCAATGTGACTACAGGTGGACAGATATACTCCAAAGTTCTCCTCCAAATATTTGTAATCATATTCTGTCCCATTCACCTTCAGCAGAGGCATCTCATAATCAAAGCCATTATCCTGCCTCATCTCTATGTTGTAATAAATAGTATCCTCGATCCAATCCCCGTTCAGGTCTGCATTAAATTCCGTTCCCAAATCGATCAGAATCGGATCCGGCTGAGATAGGTTCGTAATCCTCCATTCCCCTTGCAGATACTCCAGTGTCCAGAACACACTTTTTATGCACCACTTATCTCCCAGATAGGAATGAAGAAGAATGGCATTTTTCTCCGCATCCTCGGTATCAATCAATTCCATGGTACTGCCCTGATATAGAACCTCAACACCCTCGGTTTCCGGAAAATACAGATGTTCCATCTCATCGGCGATCTCCCCACTATCGTAAGCGTGGCTCTGCGTTTTGATAATCCCATGGTAATTACAATCCGGCTGATAGATGCTCACAGAAGTATCATCTATCTTCTTCATAACTAAAGGTAAATATAGCATATCATCCTGCTCCCCGTTCACCGGATCGGAATAAAACGGGATATCCATCTTCTCATACCCACCTGACTTAAAGGTATAGATTGTCAGGTACAAATTGGAGCATTTTGTGCTCATGGAAAACTGCTCAAACATGATCTCCTTTACCCCGTCTCCGGTCAGATCCGCTGCCTCTGTCTGAAAGAAATATCCCATTTCCCGGTCTGATAAAAGAAGATTAGTACCATTACCGAAATGAAGGTAGAAGGAGCTTGTGTTTGTATTGCTGTCATATTTCTTAAAGACACGATCCAAAAGTCCATCCTCGTCATAGTCAGCCCTGGGATTACCCTGGGCAAAGATAGGATGAATATCCATATAGCCGGTATAGTCATAGTAGGTACCGCCTTCCGTGTAGATCGATTCCTCTTCCTCCTTATAAAGTGCGAACAGCTGCTTACTACTGTCATATAAATAAGCTCTTTTATAATTCAGGGAATTGGTTAGCTTCTCGCTTTCGTCACTCGGATAGCGTTCATATTGCAGTTTCATTCCGATTAGTTCAATATCCGTATATCCATCCTGATCAATATCCTTAAATTCTGCATTCAGCTTTCCATCATAGTATATCTGAGATTTACTATAGGGAAAGCCATACTCATTGACAAGTGCCATTGCCTCATAATGATGATCTATGACATTCTCAATAATATAAGGCTTCCCATCCTCCTGTTCCAGAGAATACAGCTCAAGGTCCCCATTTCCCATATGGCTGGCACAATAGACTGCTACATAGTTTTCTCCGCTTAAGCTTACGATATCATAAGAGAAGAGGGGCTGATTGCCTCCTCCACAGGGTATTACCGCTTGGAACCTGCCTTGTTCATTTAACAGGACATAATACAGCTCACAGGACCAGCTGTCACCACCCTGTACGAACATGAAATGATATTCCTTGCCTTGATATGATTTATCTTGAAGTTCGAATTCTTCGTAATCTCTCTGCGTCTCGAATAGGTTCTCGTTACCCCAGTCCACTGCCTGTTCCAGGAGACTCTTATCGGTGTCCGGCATCGCCTCTTCAGTTAATTGCACTCCTGGGCCTGTCATCACAGCCTGTTCTTCTTGCTTAGCATGCTTACAGGCAGACATGGTAACAATCATCATGGTTACTGACACCAGTAATAATAAATTAATGTTTTCACTAAAGAACCGCCTTCTCTCCCGATGCAACATTTCGCTCACCTCTACTATAAGCAGTTTTCGTTACTGATCTTTATAGCTTCTCCGTAAAATTAACCATGGCCCCGGATAATAGTCTAATATTTCGCTCGTCAAATACGGTATCAAAGGGTGTATGAATTCTTCCCAGATAGTACCCCAGGATGGGTGCCTTACGAACTGCGGCAATCGCAAAATACTTCTTGAATTTCATCTGATCCGAGGGGTAGAAGGTGGAAGCTGCGGATAAGTATTCCACTGTCTTATTCTCAACGGAAGTAAGACAAGCTTTCATTAATTCATATACTGCAGTATCGTTTTTCATCTTTTTGTTCGCAATCGCAAGAATATAATCTCCATCCGACACACAATCAAAATTAATCACAAGCGTATCCTGTACACTTATATGATGCTTCTTATAAAACATGGATGAGCCTAGTAATCCAAGCTCTTCGTTATCAAAGAAGACAAAGGCAGCCTTCTTTCGTTCATCAAACGGCAGGCTCATGGCTATCTCGATCAGAGTAACAACGCCTGAAGTGTTGTCATTGAAGGTATTGGGATTGGCTATCCCGGCCATGATCTGATAACAGCATAATAATGATAAAAGCATCGCTGTAACCGAACCGACCAACTCATTCGAAACAAGGGATACCAACAGCCCAAACAGGGAGCCTGCTCCGAGTATGAGCACAGTTAATATCAACTGATAGATGATATAGAATAATATATTTTTTGGTGTCACAAAATTAGGAAGGGGCATAACAGCACAGGTATCGTAATGCGCTGTATAGATAACCCTTGCCTTCTCTACGTCACCAACTACAATATTCCTGCTCCGAGTCAAACCACCTTGTTCAATCTTTACCTGATACCCTTGTTCTTCGAGTACCTCCTTGGTTCGATTGATAAATTCAGTCTTCTGTCTTCTATTTTTACGGACTAAGTACCTCCAGATAATCTCTTTCGAATATTCACTTATATTTCTTTCTACCATGTAATAAGACCTCCATTCCTTGCCCAGCCTTATAGACAGTTATATTACCTTCTCATAAATCTTAACCCCGATTCGGAGTAAAAGCAACCAAAGAATAAGGGAGAGTAGAAAGTACGCTTCGCTAACCTTCTATTATCACGAATCAGATGTGCACATGCTATATATCTCTATATACAGCATGTGCACACCTGACATTTTTATCAATTCTTATTAAGCAATTGTTATATTTTCGTTAGCCTATTGATTCAGTGTTAAGCATTCCCCGCCTGCGATGATATCAGATTCTAATGCTCTGATCATATCGTACTTCGTTATAATTGAGTAAACCTTCGTCCCATACCTTTCTTCTATTCTTTGCGCTCCGGTCCTAATATCTCCTTCATTTGTCTCCATGAAATCAGCAATAACGATAACTGCTGCTAATTCTATGTCAGCCAATGTCTTCAGTCTTTCCAGCCTTTCAATCAGATTACTGCCGGAGAAGATTAAATCATCTACAATTACCACCTTTTCTTTGTCCCTCAAAGTATGACCGCAAATAATTCGCTGTCTGCTATCAGGAACCAGCCTATCATAACAATAATTAACCGTCATCCCGTATTTATCAAACAATGCAATACTTGCAGCAGACGAAAATGCTATTCCATGGTAGGCTAATCCGACCAGTGTATCAAATTCAATGTTGTTTTCCCTAATAAAATCCGCGAAAAAGCTTCCGACCTTCGATATCTGCGCATTTGTTTCAAACTTCTCAGTATTAATACTAAACTTTTTTTCATTACCGAAATCGGAAGGATCTGTTGCAATTTTTAACATCCCGTTATTTACCATGAACTGTATAAACCGTTCCTTCGTTGTCAGGGCATTAAGTTTATATCCAAATAATTCATCGATTGTTACACCAAAGTAATTCGCTATCACAGGAAGGATTGAAATATCCGGTTGTGCCATTCCATTTTCCCATTTACTGATTGCCTGATATGAAATATGTAAAACATCAGATAATTCTTCTTGCGTGATACCTTTTAGCTTCCTAAGAAATTTAATTTTAGCACCTATAGAAACCATTAAAAACCTCCTGTACTTTTATTAGTAAAGAGCTCCTTCATAATTTCATTATATCATTAATTATTGGCACTACAATAAATTAGAAGTGTAGTTCGTTACAACTAAAAGTAGAATTCTTCTATAAAATATCGAACTAATGCAGGTCTGTAATTTATAGGTTGTTAAAGCCTCAAACTATACAGAAGAAATTGATCAAGCCTTCCGATTTAGCAATTATTTACCGGAATAATTTTATACCAGCTCATAACAAAAAGGAGAAGCAGGCAGACCTTCTTTGTTATAAAGATTTGCTCCTACCGGATTCTCGGCCCAGGCATACCGGATACAGACCGGGTTAGGGAT
>JAEZKL010000100.1 GCA_023415475.1 Bacillota bacterium
GCAATTACCTATGATTTGATTACAGCGGATGGTAGCATTATCGCCGCGGTAACCTGTCCCGGACTCCGAATCGCAGCGAATGCATTATGGAATGATACCGCGAAGCTTCCCGAGATCGAGATTGCCATGCCGGATACCATCCTTGCCAAGGATACCGTAACCAGTATGCAGGCAGGCCTGGTCTTTGGCTGTATCGGGCAGACCGAATATATCGTTCGGAGGATGCTTCAGGAGGCTGGCATTGAGAAGTGCAGAGTCATAGCAACCGGTGGCCTGGGTAAGATAATATCGGATGCAACTGATGTTATAGATGTATACGACCCTAATTTGACATTAAAAGGTCTTAAGATTATAAGTGATAAGAATAAGGGTCGTTAGGAGCATATTAGAATGAGCGTTAAGATAGGAAATGTCAGTTTAGAAGGAAATTTATTGTTAGGACCCATGGCAGGAGTAACCGACCTGCCATTTCGCTTACTTTGTAAGGAGCAAGGGGCTGATCTCGTCTATACGGAGATGGTTAGCGCCAAGGGGGTTCAATACAATAATAAGAATACGGAACAGCTTCTTCAGATTGCGGAGGAGGAACGTCCGGCTGCCCTCCAGCTTTTCGGAGCAGATCCGGATATCCTAAGGGATACCGCAAGGAGATTAGAGCACCGTAATTTTGATATCGTTGATATAAATATGGGATGCCCTGTCCCAAAGGTTGTGAATAACGGCGAGGGCTCCGCCCTAATGAAGAACCCGAGATTGATCGGTGAGATTGTCCGTAAGGTGGCTACAGGATATTCTAAGCCTGTGACTGTTAAGATACGAAAAGGCTTCCATGAGGACTGCATCAATGCCGTAGAGGTTGCGAAGATTGCCGAGGAGAATGGTGCTGCAGCAATCGCTGTTCACGCCAGAACCAGAGAACAATTCTACAGCGGGAAGGCAGATTGGGCGGTAATCCGGCAGGTGAAGGAAGCGGTAACTGTACCGGTCATAGGCAGTGGCGATGTCTTTACCCCGCAGGATGCCAAAGCGATGCTTGAACAGACCGGCTGTGATGCTCTCATGATGGCGAGAGGTACCAGGGGTAATCCCTGGCTTTTTGCGCAGATCAAAGAATATCTTAAGACAGGAATCCTTCTTCCGAAGCCCGGCTTTGATGAGGTTCGCGATATGATTCTTCGCCACGCGGGCATGCTGGCGGATTATAAGGGAGAAACGATCGGAATTCGTGAAATGCGAAAGCAGGTTGCCTGGTATACCACCGGATATCCGGGTTCCGCTAAGCTCAGAAACCATGTAAACGAGATTGAAACCATGGACGATCTTAGAAAACTGCTGGAGAATTATCAGAATTATATAGAAAAATAACCAAACGAAGTAACTTTGCGGTTGTATACTTATATAATAGTAACAAAACTTTAAATTTCTACAAAAAAGTGTTGATTTTTTCTGAAATTAGTTTATAGTATATTTACAGCAAAGACAGATGTGTGCCATAGAAGAACACAAATTGGAGGATATGAGATGGGTAGATTAAAAGTTGGTATCCTTGGAGGAACCGGAATGGTTGGACAGCGTTTTATTTCCCTGTTAGAGAACCATCCCTGGTTTGAGGTAGTTACAGTTGCTGCCAGCCCAAGAAGTGCCGGAAAGACATATGAGGAAGCAGTCGGTGACCGTTGGAAGATGGCTACGCCTATGCCGGATAGTGTTAAGAAATTAATCGTAATGAATGTGAATGAAGTTGAAGCTGTAAGTGCAAGCGTTGATTTTGTCTTCAGTGCGGTTGATATGACGAAGGACGAGATTAAGGCGATTGAAGAGGCATATGCGAAAGCCGAGACTCCCGTAGTATCGAACAATAGTGCCCACAGATGGACTCCCGATGTTCCTATGGTAGTTCCTGAACTGAACCCGGAGCACCTTGAGGTGATTGCAGCGCAGAAGAAGCGTCTGGGTACAAAGAAAGGCTTTATCGTAGTTAAGCCGAATTGCTCTATTCAGAGCTATACACCTGCTCTTCATGCATTGCGCCAGTTTGGAATCAAGCTGGTAGTTGCAACAACCTATCAGGCAATATCCGGAGCCGGTAAGAATTTTGCGGATTGGCCGGAGATGGTAGATAATGTCATCCCTTACATTGGCGGTGAGGAAGAGAAGAGCGAGCAGGAGCCGCTCCGTATCTGGGGGAAGGTTGAGGATGGACAGATCGTGAAAGCGGAAGGCCCGATGATTACTACCCAGTGTATCCGTGTTCCTGTAACCGACGGACATACCGCAGCCGTATTCGTCAACTTTGAGAACAAACCAAGCAAGGAAGATATCCTAAAGGCATGGGCTGAGTTTAAAGGAATACCTCAGGAGCTTGATTTACCGAGCGCTCCGAAGCAGTTCATTAAGTACTTCGAAGAGGATAACCGTCCTCAGGCGAAGCTAGACCGTGATTATGAGAACGGTATGGGCGTATGCTTTGGCAGACTCCGTGAGGATAGAGTATTTGATTACAAGTTTGTAGGCTTATCACACAACACCGTTCGAGGTGCTGCCGGCGGTGCGGTATTAATTGCAGAATTATTGAAAGCACAGGGGTACATCACAGCAAAATAATAGCTGATTACTGCGTCAGGCGCATTTATATATAGAGGTAAGAAGGAAGTAAATGGCTTCCGATATAAACGATTTGAATTAATATATTATCATAAAAAGTAGGAACCCCTTGGATGGTCACATCGGAGGGGTTCCTTGACTTTAAGAGTTTTATTATTTATGATAAGGTCAATTATTCATTGTAAAGCATTCGGAGAAACTCCGCTGCATTTTCCTTGTGTGCGGCATTGGCTAAAATGCCGAGAACATAAGGATCGGTATTATTGGCATGCTCGGAGAAAAGCTTGGAGTCAGTTAGGTAAATGCCGTAGACATTCTTCTCGGGCGCCTCCTCGGTATTAGAGATAAAGACATAATCAGCAAGGCTGGTATAGAGATCCGTTGGCAGCTGATCAGATATTTTCTCAAAAAAACCGTTGTAAACATAATCTTTAAAGGTGGATTCCGGAGCGATGATTACATCGACCTCGCCTGCAGCAATATAGGTAGTTAATGCCTGCTGCATACTCATTGTATATTCACTGTTTGAATTCAGATAGAAGTTGTAATTAAGCTGTATGTCTTCTGTCTCAGAGTCTAAGTCCAGATACACTGATAAATTGGCGCCATATTGCTCCCAAACCTCATCGCTGATGGTATTATTAATAATCGCTGCATAAAACTGGGTTTCAATATTCGGCGTGATAATCTCGTAGATAATATAGGATAACAGAGCAATCACTCCAACTAGTACAGCAGCATGAATGCGATAGTATTCCCAGAGATAACCTATCTTTTCCTGAAAGGTCATATCCTTTAGCTTTTGCTTTTCCGTTTGCTTCTGTCTGGGTTGGTAGATAACGGCATCTTCTTCTAGCCTGGTTCCTTTTGGCATAGTTAAAACCTCACTTATACATCGTACTTATCTGTCACAATACCATTAAAGCATCATTTTGTTATTACTTTGACTTACATAGTGTAACACATTTAAGGATAGAAAAAAAGAAATTAATTATAAAATATCTCTTAAATAATATGACGGAAGGCTTATAAAAGGCCACTTTCCGTGCACCGCCTTTATTAGCATAAATGGTACCCGCACCTACATCATTTATCATTTCGCATAAGATAATAATTAATTTTTTTATTTTTTTCATGAATTGTATATCGTTAAATAATACCAGATACAGTTTCGCAATAGTGCACTAATTTCAAATGGTTTTTTGTACTACTTTTCAGAGTCGGTTTCGGTTGAAATAGCAGAAAAGGTATAATATAATGAGGAATGGAGTACAAATAGTTAAAAGGAGGTAATATTTACATGCAATACGGTTATTTTGATGATTTGAACAAGGAGTATGTTATCACAACACCCACCACTCCTTATCCATGGATCAATTATTTGGGATCACAGGCATTTTTCTCATTGATATCGAATACTGCCGGAGGTTATAGCTTCTATAAGGATGCGAAGCTCCGCAGAATAACACGTTGTCGTTATAATAATGTGCCCTTGGATCTTGGTGGCGGACGTTATTATTATATGAATGATGGGGGAGATGTATGGTCACCCGGCTGGGCTCCGGTTAAGAAGGAGCTCGATAAGTACGAGTGCAGACATGGCATGGGTTATACGAAGATTACCGGCGCTCGGGGAGGCGTTGAGACTGAGATAACCTTCTTTGTTCCGATTGATACCAATGCTGAGGTTCATAAGGTAGTTGTTAAGAACACCTCCGGCAAGAAGAAGCAGGTGAAGCTGTTCTCCTTTGTAGAGTGGTGTTTATGGAATGCCCAGGATGATACCACCAACTTCCAGAGAAATTATAATACCGGTGAAGTTGAGGTTAAGGGCTCCGTTATTTATCATAAGACGGAGTATAAGGAAAGACGCGATCATTATGCGTTCTTCTCTGTAATTGCTCCGATTGCGGGCTTTGATTCCGACCGCGAGAGCTTTATGGGAACCTATAACGGCTTCCATAACCCGGAGGTTGTATTCGCAGGTAAATCCAATAATTCGGTAGCAGACGGATGGCATCCGATTGCTTCCCACTGTCTGGAGATTAATCTGGAGCCCGGTGAGACAAAGGATTTTGTATTCCTATTAGGCTATGTAGAGAATGCTTTCGAGGAGAAATTCGAGAGCAAGAATGTAATAAATAAAAAGAAGGCAGAAGAAATGATTGCCCAGTATGCTACGACAGCAGCTGTGGACAAGGCCTTTGCTGAGCTTGGCTCTTACTGGAATCAGCTGTTGTCCAAGTACAACGTGAGCTCTGCAGATGAGAAGTTGAATCGTCAGGTAAATGTATGGAACCAATATCAGTGTAAGCTTACCTTTAATTTATCAAGAAGTGCTTCCTACTTCGAGTCCGGTATCGGACGAGGTATGGGCTTCCGGGATTCTAACCAGGATCTTCTTGGCTTTGTACATCAGATTCCCGATCGTGCAAGAGAGAGAATTATTGATCTTGCCTCCACCCAGCTGCAGGATGGTGGTGCATACCATCAGTATCAGCCGTTGACAAAGAAGGGTAATGATGAAATTGGCGGTAACTTCAATGATGACCCGTTGTGGTTAGTGCTTGCAGTGGTTGCTTACATCAAGGAGACAGGAGATTACTCAATCCTGGATGTTATGACACCCTTTGATAATGATGAATCCACCAGCACACCTCTTGCTGACCATCTGAAGCGTTCCATGGACCATGTAATCAACAATCTTGGACCTCACGGGCTTCCGCTGATTGGTCGTGCTGACTGGAATGACTGCCTCAACTTAAACTGCTTCTCCACCGAACCCGGTGAGTCCTTCCAGACAAGCACCAGTAAGGATGGCAGAGTTGCTGAGTCAGTAATGATTGCCGGTATGTTCTGTTATATCGGTGAAGAATATGTAACCTTAATGAACAAGCTTGGTAATAAGGCTGAGGCTGATCGCGTACAGGCAGAGATTGTTAAGATGCGCGAGGTTATCATGAGAGACGGTTGGGACGGCTCCTGGTTCGTTCGCGCTTACGATGATTATGGAAGAAAGATCGGAAGCGACGAAAATGAGGAGGGTAAGATCTTTATTGAGTCCCAGGGTCTTTGTATCATGGGTAACTGTGGTACGGAAGACGGTAAGGCAATTCAGGCACTGGATGCAGTGGACGAACGCCTTGGAACTAAGTACGGTCTGGTGCTTCAGAATCCTGCCTTTACAAAATATTATGTTGAATACGGCGAGATTTCTACTTACCCTGCCGGTTATAAAGAGAATGCAGGTATCTTCTGCCACAACAATGCTTGGATCATGATTGCTGAAGCACAGATGGGCAGAGGTGATAAAGCCTTTGATTACTTTACAAGAATTGCTCCTTCCTATACAGAGGAGTATTCTGAGATCCATCGTATGGAGCCTTATGTATACTCCCAGATGGTAGCAGGAAAGGATGCAAGACGCCACGGTGAGGCGAAGAACTCCTGGTTAACCGGAACCGCTTCCTGGAACTTCGTGGCAATTTCTCAGGCGATTCTCGGAATTAAGCCCGAGTATGATGGTTTACAGGTGGATCCTTCTATCCCGAAGGCATGGGATGGTTATAGTGTTACCCGAGAATTCAGAGGAGATAAGTATCAGATTACCGTGAAGAATCCGAACCATGTATCGAAGGGCGTTGCTAAGATGACCGTAGACGGTAAGGAAGTAGCAGGCAATATCATTCCTTTGGCAGGAGATAAGAAGACTCATACGGTAGAAGTTGTTCTTGGCTAACGAATACCGGAGGAATTAAGTATAAGATAAGATTTCTTATAGAAGAGGCTGTTTTAAACTAATCATTAGCATAAGGCAAGGATAACCTCATTTAATGAGATTATCCGGTATGGGATGCATGCTACCCTTTCCTTTGCTAATAGTACATGTTTGAAACAGCCTTTCCTTGCATGATTAGACCGGATCTGGGATGATGAATATCGAGCCATTTCAGGTCCGGAATTATTTTCTTGGTTGGCAGTAGCGCCTAAAGATGCTAGAATGGTTGTAATAAACAAGAAAAGGAAGTGCGGATGTTGAAAAAAGTACTGATTTATCTGAAGACAAGCGTCATGCCATTTCTGGCTGCCTTCACTATAATATATGTTGCAGCTTATCTGTTTCAAATAATATATCAGGTAATGATATCCGTCTATATCGGGATCACTCAGGGAAGAGAGATTCTTACCGATGGTAACCGGCTATACCGAGAGACCGTGAATATGATGTCACAGGACATGCTCTATTTTATTTCGGTGGCTTCCGTTTTGATCTGTGGTATTGTTTTCTGCTTCTGGTATCATTATGAGGTGCGGGGAGAACAAAAGGTAGATCGGCGTACTGTATTTCATCGAAAAAATCTGCTGTACTTTCTGCTCTTAGGTATCGGATGCCAGTTCTTCTTCTCAGGTGCAATGAATGTAATTCAGCCATTGTTTCCTAAGGTATTCGAAGAATATGGCGAGACGATGGAAGGGCTTCTTGGCAGTAATTTTCTTCTGATGGTACTCTATACCATCGTGATAGCTCCGATTGCCGAAGAGTTGATCTTTCGTGGAGTGACATTATACCGGGCTGGAAAGGTACTGCCTTTCTTCGGTGCCAATCTGCTTCAGGCGATGTTCTTTGGTATCTATCATAGGAATATTATTCAAGGCATTTATGCAACGGTGATGGGATTTGTACTGGGACTTGTCTATCGCAGATATCATACGATATACGCAGCAATTCTATTACATATGCTCATCAATGCCAGCATATTTCTTGTGATGCTGTTCCCGGCTTCCAGCGTAAGCTATATGATAATGATAGTGCTTGGCCTGGCCGGAAGTATCTATGCCTTATTCTCGCTACAGCTTTTTAAAACCGCTGGTGCGCTCCGGAAGTGATGTATATCGCAATGATTCTTTTGGCAGCAAATCCCTAACCTCGTCTATGTAAGCATAGCAAGGTATCGAAACTGAATAATTTACGTTGGGATTTTTTTCTTGCATTTTATATTAGTATAATATATTATATAATCACAATTGAATAACTCGAAAGTATTTCGGGCAATTCTAAGCTTAATCGGAGAGATCTGATCCTGTATCATTTCAGCGTACCCGCGGCGCGGGACGAGAGGAAGACGCCAGGTGAAGCAGGGAAAGTACGAAGACTTTCTGCACCCTATATAGTCTTGACCCTTGGTATGTGTGGCAGGAACTGGAACGTGGTTGTATTTGGAGGCTTGCTTTTTGAGTAAGCTTGCTGAATAGATGGAAATTATGATTACGATAAAGTTTAGCACCGCTACGAACGCCGAAGGATTATGGCGAAAAGAGCGGTGTTTTTGTTATTCAATCAATCATTGACCAATACTATGAATAGATTGGAACAATCAGAATGGAGGATTCTATGAAAACAATCACAAACAAGCGTACTCTAAAAATGGTTCAACTGGCTTTATTTACTGCAATTATACTACTTATGGCATTTACGCCACTCGGCTATATCAAGACACCGGGTCTGGAGATAACCCTGCTCGTTGTTCCGGTAGCAGTAGGGGCGATCATACTGGGACCCACAGCCGGAGCGATTCTTGGCGGTGTATTCGGTATTACCAGCTTTATTCAAGCCTTTAGCGGGCCTTTGGGTGCTGCTTTACTTGGGATCAGCGTAGTAGGAACTTTTGTCTTATGTGTAATAACACGTATCCTGATGGGCTGGCTGACTGGCTTGATCTTCAAGGCTATGATGCGATGGGATCGAACTAGGTTGATTTCTCATGCAACAGCAAATCTGGCAGGTGCTTTATTAAATACGATACTATTTATGACAACCTTTGTATTGTTATTTTATAACACAGAATATGTTCAGGGCATTGTTACAGCATTAGGAGCTACCAACCCTTTTCATTTTATCGTATTATTTGTGACTGTGAATGGTCTCATCGAAGCTCTGATTTGCTTCGTGGTTGGAACTGCTGTATCGAAAGCGATTGATGTTTTTACAAAAAAATCCGGACTTCAGATTGGTTAATAAAGGTCTTTCAAGAGAACTATATTCTGCATCACACAATGCCTGGGTTTAGATGTGAAAATTGATGAATACAGGTTATTTAATAGTTTTTAACACTCCGATCGTATAATCGTATATTAGATATAAAAATAAGTTGACATATTCTGTACGACATGATATATTTAATAGGCTGTGAATACTGTGTTACAGTATTTATGAGGAAAGAAGAAGAGAATCCATCTCTCACCCATAGCGTAAAGTAATTTATTGTGAACGGGTTAATGCAAATAAGATTTCGATACTATTTCTGCAAAGAGATAATTACGTGATTGTGCATTCAAGGTGGATATTCTTTATCCACCTTTTTTATGTAGATAATAAAAAGCAATCGAATCCTAGTAACAGTAAACTTATAACCTATGGAGGTGCAGTACTATTAGCGATTTAATGATTAATGAACAGATCAGGGACAAAGAAGTTCGACTGGTTGGCGAAGACGGTGAACAGTTAGGTATCATGTCTGCCAAAGATGCAATGAAGCTTGCAAAGGATGCTAATCTTGACCTTGTCAAAATAGCTCCGACAGCGAAACCACCGGTTTGTAAGATTATCGACTACGGCAAATACAGATATGAGTTGGCGAGAAAAGAGAAAGAAGCCAAAAAGAAACAAAAGGTTACCGAGGTTAAAGAGATTCGTTTATCACCAAATATCGATGATAATGATATCAATACAAAGGCAAACCAAGCCCGTAAGTTTCTTACTCATGGTGATAAAGTGAAGGTTGCATTACGTTTTCGTGGTCGTGAAATGGCTCATACAGCAGCCTCTAAGGTAATCTTGGACAATTTCTTTGCGAGACTCGAGGATGTGGCTGTTATCGAGAAGCCTGCAAAACTCGAAGGAAGAAACATGATTATGTTCTTAACAGAAAAACGTTAAAATACTAAATTTAAACAGCATTTCGGAAGGGGCAGATTATTGATCCTGCAACCTCCGGCTGTATTAATTATTAAGGAGGAAATATCATGCCCAAGTTAAAATCAAGCAAAGCAGCAGCAAAGCGCTTCTCTATCACAGGAACTGGAAAGCTGAAGAGAATGAAGGCTTATAAGAGTCATATCTTAACAAAAAAATCCGCTAAAAGAAAGAGAAATCTTAGAAAAGCAGCTATGACGGACTCAACTAATATCAAAAACATGAAGAAAATCTTACCATATCTGTAGAGATTGGTGATAAGGAGGAATAGAACATGGCAAGAATTAAAGGCGGATTAAACGCTAAGAAAAGACATAATAAAGTATTAAAGCTGGCTAA
>JAEZKL010000121.1 GCA_023415475.1 Bacillota bacterium
GAACGATCTCAAATCGAGAAGCAAATCCACTCTCTTCAATTAATTTACTAAATTCTGTTCCCGGTGTGAGATTTGCTTTAATCTGCAACGCTTCCGGATTGATAAAGGTTCCTTTCCCATGGATTCGAAATACTACACCCTCTTGTTCAAGATCATCGAGTGCACGTCGAATAGTTACTCTGCTTACAGCTAAGTTCTCTGCAATCGTATTTTCCGATGGGAGTTTACATTCCTTCTTAGCATCAATACTTTTAATATAGCTATATAAATGCTTTTTCACGTTATCACTTAAATTTGTTTTACTCATAGGTAATAATTCCATAGCTTCTCTCCTCACTTAAGGTATTACCTTAATATCATACTATCATGTTATTCTTTAATTTGCAACATAGAAAATTCTTTTTTTATGCAATTAATACTATCTTGTTACATATTTCTTATCTTACTTAGTACTTTTATACAATAATAAAAAAATTTCCACATGCTGGAAACCATGTTATAATGATAGCCATAAAGCATATCCAAGTGAAGAACTTGAACATTGGGAAGAATAAAGGAGAAGCAATGATGGATGAACAAAAATATCTGATCGAGTATTACAATAATTATGATGAAGAAGGACGCCTTACCTCAAAGCATGGGCAGGTTGAGTTTTTAACAACAATGAGATACATAAATAAGTATTTAATGAAAGGGATGCGCATTCTTGAGGTCGGCGCAGGGACGGGCAGATATTCCATTGCTCTTGCGAATCAAGGATACCAGGTCGATGCTGTTGATTTAGTAGAACATAACATCGATATCTTAAAGAGTAAAATCAAACCGGAGCATAATATTTCGGCCAAGCTTGGGAATGCCCTCGATTTATCCTGTTACACGGATAATACCTTCGATATTACGTTAGTCCTTGGCCCTATGTATCATTTATTTCATATTGATGATAAGAAGAAAGCCTTACAAGAAGCCATCCGTGTCACCAAAAAGGGTGGGGTCGTGTTTGTTGCATATTGTATTAATGAAGGGACTATGATTGTCTGGGGTTTTGTTCAGGGGAATATCTTAGCAGGAATTGAAAATGGGATGATCGATCTGGATAAATATCAGTGTCTTTCGAATCCTTCCCTAATCTTCGAAATGCATCGGCAGGAGGACATTAAAAAGCTAATGGCTGGCTTTGACGTGGAGCCTCTACATTATGTAGCTACTGATTTAGCGACCAACTTCATGCGTGATACGATTGATGTTATGGATGATAAGATGTTTCAAACCTATCTAGATTATCATTTTACTATATGCGAGCGAGCAGACCTGGTTGGTGCTACCCACCACAGCTTAGATATCTTTCGCAAGAAGGCTTAGTGAATATATTAATAAAAAGTTAGCTTCGCAAAATTTTTATTAATCATGTATTCAAAAAGTTAGCTTGGCAAAATTTATTATAAATCGTGTATTCAATAAGTTAGCTTCGTGAACTTTTTATGAATCATGTGTAAAAAGAAAGCCTCCCTCGAAAGTGCCGTCTATCATCAACCACTTTCAAAGGAGGATCTCCTTATACACACTTATTGTACTGTGAAGCTGATCGGTTTAGAAGATATTGCTTCAGAAATAGAAATGAAGTCTATTTCACTACAACAACGGGCACGGTTACTGAGGTTGCAAATACCGGTGATGTATTGCCAGCGGTATCGGACAGTAAGGAACCGGCTGCTATGGTAAGAGTAACTGTAGAGCCTCCAAAATACTTCAAAACCTGCGAATCTGTATCTCCGATATTAATTATCAGTGTATTTTCATTACTTACTGTTCCACTTGAGCCATTCCAGGAAGGATTGGTCAATTGATAAGTCCTTCCAAGTGAAGAATCATATAATGAAATCTTAGTCACATCAACCAAATCACCAGCTTTACCCGCTCCTGTAGTCATAAGATAGAGCTTTTTATTAGTCACATCATAAATTCCTGAGGTGATTCCGGTTAACGTCGGTGCCACATAATCAACCTCTAGTTTCGGATTCGCTACCTGACTTGTTACATAATAATTATTAGCATTATATAATCGAACGGTTACAACTCCGCTGTAAGGCACCGCCGCCTGTAGCTCAGCATTGGTTGGTGTAGCATCGGCTGTTGAAAAGGTAACTGTGTTATCTGTAGCTCCAATGTATCCATCTGTAGCAACTAATTTGGAACCAACATATAATTCTGCTCTTCCTCCCGTCGCTTGCCCTGCAATGATATTGGCAGTTGCTGTCATATAGAGCGTTGTACTATTTAATATATTTGACTTAACGATAGTGCCGATTGGAGCCACTGTTACATTAGTCGGTGCATCAAGTCCGACAAAACTTCCCGTAACCGGAATTGTCAGTGTCGTAGTAAATCCGGTAGAGAGATTCCCAGCCTTATCACTAAGCAATGCACCAGGTGCTATCAATAGCTGAAGTGATGCATTTCCAAAACCGGTCAGACCAATCTTATCCATGGATCCGATATTAATCAGCAGGGAATTCGCATTCACTACCACTCCGTTTGATCCGTTATAGGGGTTATTAGTTAATTGATAGGTTCTTCCAAGTGCATAATCATAAAACGAAATCTTGGTAACATCAACTAAATCACCATTCGCTCCTGCTCCATTGACATTGATAGTCAGCTGATTACTTGTCGAATTATAGGTTGCCGAAGTTATCCCTGTAATTGTCGGTGCTGCGTAATCTACAGCAAGTGTTGGATTGTTGACGGAGCTTATCGTATACTTATTACTTGCATTATAAAGCCTTACCGTCACAACACCTCCTGCCGGAACAATATACTGTAGCTCTGCGTTGGTTGGTGTATTATCAGAGGTGGTAAAGGTAACCTCGGTATCAGCTGCTGCAATGGACCAATCAGTTGCTACTAATTTGGAGCCCACATACAGTTCTGCCCGACCTCCAACCGCCTGGCCTGCAGTTATCTTGGCTGTTGCTGTCAAGAAAAGTGTTGAGTTATTTAAGGTGTTAGCAACCACTGTTGTTCCTATGGGAGTTAGTGTAATATTCGTCGGTTGATTTAGACCAGGTACTTCAACGATTATCTCATCATCGTCAAAATCAACTTTTTCACCAAGTAAGTATGCAATATACTTAATCAGAACAGTCATTTTGTTACTGTTCTTTGCCGTGAATATATCAGTGTAGGTATCCGCAACACCGTTTATTGTAACTGTTTCATTTTTTAAGTTTATAACAATTGTTGTGGTACCTTTGACTATCGTAAGTACTGCTGCCTCTTTATCAAATTTCACTGTAGCATCCATGCCTTTTGTTACCGGATGAATTGGTAATTTGTATTTTCCGTATTTAATAACAGGTGATTCTTTGATATTGAATTTCTGATACTTTTCTTTGTCTCTTTGTTGACTATAATGAGTATGATTATCGTGTTTTTCTGCATTTTTCTTTTTTGCAAATGCAGTTTCTGTTGAAGTAAATAAAAGCGTTGCTAAAATAATGAGACATATAATTTTTTTCATTTTTATTACTCCTTTCTGTCCATATTATATCATTCGTAGTATATTTGGTATTTTTTGGGGTATGTTATAAAAATATATTCTTTTGTTTTTTGTTTATATCCTTTTGACGATTTAAATTGGTAATTAGTTCCACAAAAAGAAGAAATAAACTACGGGCAAACAAGATGAATTGATAAATCAATTCACTTGTCATGAATTATATAAGGGGTATTCTATTCTAGCTATTAGCTAGAAAGGAATCCCCCTCTTCTTTATATATCGTATTACTTTTATCCTTAGTGCTACTTCCCGGACTTTGCTGCTTCAATTTGTTCTGCTAAATCATTAAGATAAACCCAGCGTTCCATCTTCTCTTCCAGCGTCTTCTCCAGCTCTTCCTTCTGCTTCATTAGTTCATTCAGCTTGGAATAATTCGTAGCCGCTTCTGCAATTGCATGATCGACCTCTTCTATCTGTCCTTCCAGCCTTGCAATCAGCTCGTCGATGGTATCGTATTCCTTCTGTTCCTGATAGGTGAACTTCAGTTTATTGCTCTTCTGCTTCCAAGAAGCGATATTGGCTGCCTTCTGTTCCTCCGTTGTGCTATCGGTTGCGGTGTTTGTATCGGATATACCTCCGAAGCCGCCACGCTGCCCTCTTGCTTCCTTGTAGTCAGTGAAATTGCCTTCATACTGCCTAATCACACCATCCTCAAAGGAGAAGATACGGGAAGCTATCTTGTCAAGAAAATATCGGTCATGGGATACCGTAACCACAATTCCCGGATAGGATTCCAGATAATCCTCCAATATCGTCAGGGTCTGGATATCCAAATCGTTGGTCGGCTCATCCAATACCAGGACATTGGGCGCCTCCATAAGAATTTTGAGTAGATATAATCTTCTCTTCTCCCCACCGGAAAGCTTTGCAATCTGTGTATACTGCATGGACCCAATAAACAGGAAACGCTCGCACATCTGAGAAGCCGTTGCTGTTCCCTCTGAGGTCTGAATGTACTCCGCTGTTTCCCGGATATAATCTATAACCTTCAGACTTTCATCCATATATTCATTCTCCTGGGAGAAATACCCCAGCTTGATGGTTGTTCCGGTATCAACTGTTCCCTCATCCGGAGAAAGTATTCCTGTCAGAATATTAAGCAGTGTTGATTTTCCGCAACCGTTCGGTCCGATGATTCCGATCCGATCTCCCGGTAACAGGATGTAGGAAAAATCACGGATCAGCTTCCGATCTCCATATGATTTACTTACGCCGTTCAATTCGATTGTCTTCTTACCGAGTCTTGCCGATAGGGCATTGATTTCTACCTTGCCGTCCACCAGGGTGGTCTTTCGATCCTTTAATTCCTCGAAGCGTTGAATATGTGCCTTTTGCTTGGTAGATCTGGCTCTGGCACCTCGCTGCATCCACTCTAACTCAATCCGAAATAAGCTCTTAGCCTTGCGCTCCGTTGCCTGCTGCATCTCCTCACGCTCTGCCTTAAGCTCCAAGAACTTCGAATAATTGGCCTGATAAGAATAGATATTTCCTTTGTCTATTTCAATAATCTTATTGGTAACCTTATCAAGAAAATATCGGTCATGAGTAACCATGATAAAGGCTCCCTTATACTTGATCAGATATTCCTCCAGCCACTCTGCCATCTCGTTATCCAAATGGTTGGTAGGCTCGTCCAGCACCAGTATCTCCGCCGGGGTCAGAAGAGTACGGACTAACGCTACCCGCTTCTTCTGCCCTCCGGATAATACCTCCGGTGAAATGGACGGATCGGCAATCCCAAGCTTTAGTAACATTGCATTGGCCTCTCCTTCCAGATTGCGATATTCATCTTCCGCTTTCTGGTTCAGTACCACGTTTTGCAGGATGGATAGCTTATTATCAAACTGAGGAGTCTGAGACAGATATCCGATGCGAACCTTCCTTCCTTTGGTTACCGTTCCGCTGTCCGGTTCCTCTAAGCCTGCAATTATTTTAAGAAGGGTGGATTTCCCGGTGCCGTTAATTCCTATCACACCGATCCTCTCACCCTCATTGATTCCTAATGTAACATGGTCAAACAGCATACGCTCCGTATAGCTTTTGCTCATGCTTTCTATCGTTAATAAATTCATATGAAATAACCTTACTTTCCTGTTGTGTTAGTCTGTGCATCGAGTGCCCGAACAAGCTGAAACTTCTTCGCAACCTCTTAAAAAGTGCGGATAAATCATTATCCATACTTTGTCCGTTATGCATGTTATCGTATCACAGGATAAATATAAAGTCCAGTCAAAATGCGTCGGGCTTAAGCGGTAAGGGAGATTACAAAGGAGCTATTGCGCTATGCAATAGCTCCTATAATAATCTTACTTTCTGATAATATCATTTCTTCCCGGACCATTGGAAATCATCGTAATCGGAACCTCCAGCTCCTTCTCGATAAATTCAATATACTTTCTGCAATTCTCGGGAAGGTCTTCGTAATTCTTAATTCCTCTGATATCTGTCTTCCAACCCGGAAGCTTCTCATATACCGGTTTTGCCTTTGCAAGCTTAACGGTAGTCGGGAAATCTCTGGTAACCACACCGTCAACCTCATAGCCTACGCAAATCGGAAGTGTGTCAAGGTAGCCGAGAACATCCAGAACCGTCAGTGCCACCTCGGTTGCTCCCTGCATTCTGCAGCCGTAACGGGATGCCACCGCATCAAACCAGCCCATACGTCTCGGTCTTCCGGTCGTAGCACCATATTCACCGCCATCACCACCGCGTCTTCTCAGCTCATCGGCTTCTTCACCAAATATCTCGCTGACGAATTCGCCTGCACCTACCGCTGAGGAATATGCTTTTACTACCGTAACAATATCCTTGATCTCATAGGGAGGAATTCCTGCTCCGATTGCTCCGTAAGCAGCTAAGGTGGAGGAGGAGGTAACCATCGGATAGATACCAAAATCCGGATCCTTTAAGGCGCCAAGCTGACCTTCTAATAATATATTCTTTCCTGCCTTAATCGCATCATGTAAATATGCAGAAACGTCACAAACATACGGCTCGACCATCGTTCTGTAATCCAATAAGGTCTGAAGTAATTCTGCCGGATTGATAGCGGGCTTATGATACATATGCTCCAGAAGAATATTCTTCATCTCACAAATTCTATCTACTTTTTCCTTCAATGCCTCTTCATCAAAAAGCTCGGACACCTGGAAACCAATTTTCGCATATTTATCGGAATAAAAGGGTGCAATACCGCTCTTGGTAGAGCCGAAGGATTTGCCTCCCAGTCTTTCTTCCTCATACTGATCAAACAGAATATGATAAGGCATCATAATCTGAGCTCGATCAGATACTAATATCTTCGGTGCCGGTACACCTCTGTCTACCAAAGCCTGAATTTCCTTAACTAAGTAAGGAATGTTTAAAGCAACGCCATTTCCGATAATGCTTGTTGTATGTTTATAAAACACTCCGGATGGAAGTAAATGAAGAGCAAATTTTCCGTATTCATTGATAATCGTATGTCCGGCATTGCTGCCTCCCTGATATCTTACGATGATATCTGCTTCTGATCCAAGCATATCAGTAATCTTTCCTTTTCCCTCATCGCCCCAATTGGCACCTACAATCGCTTTAACCATTTTGAAATCCTCCTTGGCTTTTATGACAAACCCTTCTGCTTCCCGGCTATCACAATAAAATTATTATTCCCAATTACTTGTTAAGTATAAGCCAAATCTTAGCATAAGTAAAATCAATATTATTTATGCTTGGCATAACAGCAGATTATGCATTTGGGTAACTGATACTTGCCGTTCCGGAATGGCCTTATCCATGTCACAATCAGAACATACGGATCGGACTTTCCTTCTCTGACAGCTTTCTTACAATCTGGGTGGCTGCCGCCTGAACGAATGCAATCGTTCTGTCATTGGTAATATACACAGGGGGTACAAGCTCATGCTCTTCATAAAAATGCCGCCGGATCAGCCATTCCATACAATCCTTCATCTCTTGATAACTAAGAAAGTCATCAATCTGATGGATTGGAACCTGCTCGACCTGACGTTTCACTTCTTCCATATCTTCATATAAATTCACCAACAGCATATCATTTCTGTTCATATCACGGATTATAAACTCAAAGAAGCGGGGATCGCTCTGCGCTATCCCAAGGCCTTCCATAGCTTCACAAAATTCTTTTCTCACCGTCAGCATGAATAATTCATCCGTCAAGATATGCGCTACATATCCGCGATACAGATCATAAAGTCCATCCTCACGGTCTCTATGCTTTGCGATAAATTCATTCAGCCTCTTCCGATATGCGCTCTGGTTCTCTTCTTGTTCAAACTCCATATCCCGAATATTATCACGAAAATGGGTATGCTTCTTATACTCTCTTATGTACCCCTCTCTGGCATGGATGGCATCGGGAGCCAGATTACCAAGATAGAATAATCCTTCGTCCTGAATGGTTCCCTCAGGGAGAAGCTTTATGATTTCTCTTGCTATTACCATATGAGTCATGACTCCTGCCATTGTGTACCTCCATGTTCAAATCCGTTTTGCGTGCATTAATATTATTGCTTTCCAGTGCTTCCATGACCGCCACGGTCTGCATTGCTAAGCTCAGTGACTTCGTTAAATTCAATTCTTGGTTGATGCTCGATGATACGAAACTGGCAGATTCGGTCATTAAGCTCAATAACCGTATCTCTCATAGCTAATGCAGGGAAGAACCACTGGTCGTTATCACCGCAGTAGCTCTCATCTACGATACCGGTGGAATTCGTCTGGAGGATTCCAAAATTCTTGAAGGTGCTGCTTCTCGGTACAATATGAGCCTCATAGCCCTTGGGCAGCTCCATGGCGATTCCCAAGGGTATCAGCTTAAACTCACCTGCCTTAAGCTCTACCCTCTGAGCAGCCCTCAGATCTATCCAATCGGATTTATTTTCGATATATTGCAGCTTTTCAAGCTGCTCGTTAAAATACTTAATCTTAATTATCGGCATATAATCTCTCCTTCGTTCTTACAGATATTATTCTTTATTCCATTGCTCTTTTCATCATATATATTATCCGGCAGTCGTCTAACCTATTCTCGTATCCAGCATTCCAAGCAGCTCCTTTGCTGCAGTTGAGATTGGATTGTTATTACCCGTGATAATACAAAAATGTCGCTTGGGAATGTCAGAATCGAATTTCAACTCGAATAAATCTCCAACCTCCAGTGCTTCCTTGGCAAAATCCTTAACAACGCACCCAACGCCCAGATTACGACTTGCAAACTTTACGATGATATCACTCATTGCCAATTCAAATTCCGGCTTTAGTTCAACCTCATTTGCCAGAAGAAATTCATCGATATATCTTCGGGAGCTGGTATTATGCTCCAGACATATGATCGGCAGCTGCTCCAGTTCCTTATAGCTAAGGACCTGTCCCTTTAGATGGTTAAAGCGATTCCCTGCTACAAAGATATCCTGTATCTCCTTTATTCTTGTAATCTTTACCTCCGGCTTTGCTTCAAAGGGCTCACTGACGATACCAAAATCAATCTTGCCCTCATACAGATAATCTAAGGTCTCCGGTGTCGGTGCATTCGTAACCATAACCTTAATCCTCGGGAATTTCTCATGGAATTGTTCAAGGTATGGCAAAAGATAAAACTGAAGCGTCATATCACTGGCACCGATTCGAATCTCGCCATTCTCCAGATCAAGCATTTTCTGAAACTTTGCCTCTCCCATTAATATATATTCATAGCCTCTCTGCACATAGCTGTACAGTACTTCTCCCTCCGGAGTCAGCTTTACCCCCTTGGGGATACGGATAAACAGCTTGCTTCCCAGAGTGGTTTCCAACAGCTTTACCGCCTGGCTAACCGCAGGCTGCGAAATACATAGCTCTTCTCCTGCCTGAGTGAAGCTTCCGGCCTTTGCAACATGATAGAAAATCCGATAATACTCTAAAGCTATATTCACATTAACAACCATGCCTTTCTCATAACCTGCAAGCTTTATGTGAAAAAATTATTGATCTTCTCACTATGCAGGCACAATATTTGAAAGCAAATTATAATAATTCACTTTGTGAAATTAATTTTTCACACTACGCAAGTATTTATCGACAAGCCTACATGGATTATATCATTTATGCAACATCAAGGCAAATCATAATACAAACTATGATTTGCCTTGATATACTGTATCCATTATGAAAGAATTAAGTCTGACTATTTTATACAGATTGCGTCAATCTCCTGCTGTAAGCTCTTTAAGTCGGTGCGAATATTCAGTCTCTGAGGACATGCCTCCTCACACTGACCACATTCCACGCAGTTCGCTGCTTTAGCTGTATCTGCAATATCATGAGACCATAACCATTGAAGCTCTCCCTCATTATTATACATTCCGTAGCTATTCCAGATACTGAAGTTCTTAGGAATATCTACCCCCGCAGGACAGGGCATGCAATATGCGCAGCCTGTACAGCCGTTCTTCACTCTGCTTTTTAAGGCATCCGCTACCTTTGTGACAGCCTGCAGCTCCTTGTTATTTAATGCCTTGAAATGATTAAAGGTATTCAGGTTATCCTGCACCTGCTGTTCATCCGACATACCACTTAAGATAACCTTAACATTCGGTAAGGAGCCCACCCAGCGAAGCGCCCAAGAGGCAGCTGATCTTCCGGCTTCCTGCTCCTCAAGATACTGTGCTGCTTCCTCAGGAAGTCTGGCAAGCGAACCGCCCTTTACCGGCTCCATAATAATCAGGGGCACACCCAGCTCCTCTGCTAATTCGTAGCCCTTCATACCTGCCTGCTCCTCGATATCCATATAATTAAGCTGTATCTGGCAGAAATCCCAATCGCGGAACTTAATGATATGCTCAAATGCATCATACCCATCATGGAAGGAGAAACCAAGATATTTTATCTTTCCCTCTGCCTTAAGACGATCCATTATCTCCAACACTCCTAACCGAACCATCTTATCAAAGCTATCACGGTTCAAAGAATGCAGAAGATAGAAATCAATATAATCCTTATGTAGCTTCTCTAACTGTTCATTAAACAGGCGCTCTGCATCCTCTGTCTTCTCTATCAGCCAGCAAGGAAGCTTCGTTGCCAGATAATAACTGCTTCGATCATATCGATCAAGGGCCTTCCCTGTAAATATCTCGCTTTTTCCTTCATGATAGACATATGCAGTATCATAATAATTTACACCGTTTTGATATGCGAGATCCAGCATCTGCTCCGCTCTTACTTCATCAATGGTCCCGTCCTGATTCTTGGGATAGCGCATACATCCAAAGCCCAATAAGGATGTCTTAATTCCCAACTTCTCCAGTGTTCTCAACTCCATATTATTTTCCTCCTAAACCCTCTGCCACGAAATAGTAGTTATCTACTATTGTATCATTGGCTGCTCTTCCTTCATTATTCCATGTAAAAAGATATTTTACAATGGTTTATCTTAGTTATTTTCTCTTTCTGCCATAGATTATGGATAAAACCAAAGTAATCCCTATGATAATAATCGTCATTCCAAATAACATATAATTATGCGAGGTATCCGCTACCAGGATACTGGTTGGTCCATCGGCCTCCCCGATTATAAAGGTACTCATCCGATCGAGTCGATAGGCTGAATTCAGCTCCAGCCAGGAAAATATGATCAGCGAGATGCTGACAATGCTGAGTAAAAGCAATATTATTCTTCGTCTTGTTTTCATTAATCCATCTCCATTTATACGATATTCAACATCTTCTATACAGTCGGGATTGCGGGAATCATAAAGGTTTCTGATTTAAAGTTACTATAATATCTGCCTTCCTCTGCGATGAATTTGAGGACACAATAATCCGGGTCAGTTACCCCTTTGGAATAATACATCGTATCTCCGGGCAACCAGATCATCTCCTTACTCTCTTCATCCTCCAGGACCTCCATCCTTCCCTTCAGCATAACGCCGCGATAAAAACGCTTATCACAAAAATAAATACATGCTTTGGGTTGATTCCGATATTGGTTCACCCGCATTGACGAAGTATTGGTTGAGAAGTAAAATTCCCGGATCCCCTCTCTCATGCGGGGAGAATACATCGCCTTCGTATTCGGATATCCGTCTTCATCTACAGAACTCATATAGACTGTCCCCTGTTTATCAATCAGATTACCGATTGTCTTTTCTGCATCCCTCATTAAATTTTACACCCCTAATCTAATTTAAAATCGAACACTTGTACTTATTATCATAGTACAAGTTTTTTCCAAAATCAATGCAAAAAATTGCTATAATACTCCTTTATTAAAGTATCATTAGAATGTTGACTACATCAGTCAATAGTGTTATTATGGAATTGACCGATTTAGTCAATATATTATAAAGGGATGAGGTGGTAATATTCGATACGAAACATTCGAGAATTTAGAAGAAGATAAAAAGCAAAAAATAATAAATGCGGGCTTTAAGGTCTTCGCGGAGTACGGCTATGCAAAGGCATCGGTGGATGAGATTGTAAAAGAGGCAGAGATATCAAAGGGAAGTCTGTTTTATTACTTTGAGACAAAGCAGAATTTCTATATGTATCTGTATGAGTATAGCGGCGAGCAGCTGGAGAAACTGGTTGATTCACCGGGGCCTGATGGGAAACCAACCTATATGAAATACACTGATTTCTTTGAGCGGCTGAAGGCAATCCAGCTTCTCAAGATGGAGCATTCCTATGCATACCCTTACATGTACAATTACATGAAGAAAGCAGTGTTTGATACCGCACCGTCAATCAGAGAGCAAATCATTTCGGTAAACAATAAGTATACCAGAGAGAGAGCTATGCTCTTCTTTGAGGGGTTGGATTATTCGAAGTTCAAGGATGGAATCGACCCAATGATGGTAATCCAATTGCTTACCTGGACCTCCGAGGGCTGTGTCAATCAGATTATGCAGAAGGAGCTTCTAAAGACTGGCTCCAAGAATCCGACACCGGATTTTAACGAGGTGGTTCAGTTATATTTTACTTATGTCGAGATGTTCCGCAAGAACTTTTACAAGGTAGAGTTTATATCGCCCTCAACAGCCGAAGTATAATAAAAAGCTATTATTAAACGCAATTCACGTATAGAGGTTACTACCTGTCTTTCCCGACAGTTATCAACCCAACGAATTAATTTAAGTAATAGGAAGGGATTATAAAGAAAGGGGATTATGGTATGTCTATTATTGAGATTAATGGATTAACAAAGGATTATGGCAATCATAAGGGGATATTTGATTTGTCCTTCCGGGTAAAAGAAGGTGAGGTATTCGGTTATCTTGGACCAAACGGTGCCGGAAAGACAACGACCATTCGTCACTTGATGGGCTTCTTAACACCGGATAAGGGGACTGCCCGAATTCTAGGTAAGGATTGCCGCAAGAATTCCTCCGACATCATGAAGGAGCTAGGTTATCTGCCGGCGGAGATTGCATTCTTTGACGGCATGAGTGGAATGGATTTTCTTAAATTCATGGGGGAAATGAGAGGGCTTAACGATACCACCTATCGCGATAAGCTAATCGACCAATTTGAACTGGATATTAGAGGCCGCATTCGAAAGATGTCCAAAGGAATGAAGCAAAAGCTCGGAATAATCTGTGCCTTCATGCATGACCCGAAGGTTCTGATTCTGGATGAACCCACCAGTGGCCTGGATCCACTGATGCAGAGACGATTCGCCGAGTTGATACTGGAAGAGAAAGTGAAAGGCAAGACCATCCTTATGTCCTCCCATAGCTTTGAGGAAATCGAGCGTACCTGTGACCGTGTCGGCATTATACGACAAGGTGATCTGGTGGCAATTGAGGATATTCATGTTTTGAAGGAGCAGAGAAGAAAAACCTATCTGGTGACCTTTGACAGCTCCCAGTCGGCCATAGACTTTCAGAAAAAGGATGGTTTCGATCGTATTGTGGTAAATGGTTCTACTGCTAAGGTCAGTATCCTCGGTAATGTATCCGGCTTCGTTCAGGAGCTTACTCATTATACCGTATTGGATCTAGACACCGAAAACAGTAGCTTGGAAGATGTCTTTATGCAATATTACGGTGATTCGAATAAGAACACCGTAGAGAAATAGGGGGGTGCCATAATGATTAGTCGACCTTTATTAAAAGCAACGATTAAACAAAACTATATCGTATTCTTTATTATTATCGGTGTATTAATGATCTATTTTCCTACCATCGTCAGCATGTATAACCCGCAGACCCAGGAAAGCCTTGATAATATACTGGCTATGTTACCGCCGCAATTGATAGCAGCAATGGGCTTTACAGGAGATATGGGAACATTACTTAAGTTTCTTGCAACTTATTTTTATGGTTTTCTAATCCTGTTGCTTCCGATGATATACACCATCATTACCGCAAACCGCAGCATTGCTTCCCATGTCGACAAGGGCTCCATGGCCTACCTGTTATCCACTCCGAACGGGAGGTCAAAGATTGCCGGTACACAGGCTCTCTTCCTCTTGGCAAGTACCACACTGATGATCGGCTTCCTAACCTTCGTGGGTGTTACGATCTGCGAGTTCATGTTCCCGGGAGATCTTGATATCAGAGGCTTTCTATTGCTGAATTGCGGTGCTCTCTTATTATATTTTGCACTGACCGGAATAAGCTTCTTCGCCTCCTGCCTTTTCAATGATACAAAGAATTCCCTGGCTCTGGGCGCAGGACTCCCCGTCGGTTTTCTCCTGCTGCAGATGATATCAGATACAGGAGAGAAGTTTGAATTCCTTTCCTACTTCTCCCTCTATACCCTGTTTGACACATCTAAGATTACCTCCGGTGAGGATTATCTCATCTCCTTTATCATCCTTACGGTAATTGGTATCACGCTCTACCTTGCCGGAATCTATACCTTTAAGAAGAGGGACCTTCCTCTATAAGCTCATCAAGCTTTACTTAGCCACACAGACATTTAATAAAGCGCATGTATTCAATTCGCAAACCTTTTTGTATTATGTATTCAAAAATGTCAGCTACACAGACATTTTATGAATCATGTACGAAAGTTAACCTAGCAGACTTTCTTTAATCATATATACACAAAAAACTATGAAGATTTTAAAGCTCTTCATAGTTTTTTATTACGATACTTAATTTACAATATCACCTTCCAATAGGATTATAAATCATCTCTATCAGATACCGAATATTTGATTTATTATACTTTTAAAAGTGATTTTTCTAGTTCCGCATCGTCAATAAAATAAAAGGCTTCACAATATATTGCTACTATAACGCTAATCCTCTGTTAAGATATATATTGATGCAATCGCTCCACTGATTTGGTAAGTCCCCGGATGGTCTTCGTCTCTAATACACATCGGCAGCCACACTCTTTCGCCAATGCGAATTTATCCTGAAGATCAATCTCCCCGTCTCCAAGGGCGAGATGATTGCTCTTGCCCAGAGCGTCGTGGAGATGCATATGGATCAAGCGATCCTTATGAGCTCTGATAAAGGGTTCATCCGTACCTCCTGCCGAATGGTCATGACCAATGTCAAAGGTTAAGGCAAAGGCATGGCTTTCCAGTAGTAGCTCAATCCCCTCTCTGGCAAAATTCATGAAGCCCCCGGCATTTTCAATACAGATCTTAATATCACTATCGCCGATGGTGCGTTCACACAACAGCCGGAATTCTGTCAGCCTCTGTAGAAAAAGCTCCTTATATTCCTGAAATAGATAAACCTTACGGTCAGGAAGGGTAATATAGATTCCCGAATTAAGGTGCATATTGATGATCGGTGCATGTATCCTCTTAGCCAATTCAATTGCCTCCACCACCGTAGCCAGATAAGCCTCCGTCACCCTCTGATTATAGCCACAGACGTTCAATTCCTCCTCTAAATGTATGGTATAGAAGATACCGTATCTCCTGCTGATATCATTATAAGCCTCCGGATCGATGGCCTCCAGCTGATACCACGGGAAGTTATTATTCAATTCAATGAAATCCAGCCTCAGCTCCCTACATAGCTCAGCGCAGCCTTCCAGCTTCGGAGTTTCGATTAAAGTAGGCATACCAAACTGCATCGCTCTTCCTCCCTATATACTACTTACCTCAGCTTCAATTCCATGAACCCAACCGTAAACGGCAGGTGTTCAAACTTCCTCGTCCCGGTCGGCTCAAAGCCATAGGACAGATACCAGTTCTTAAGTACTGTGTTTTCTTCTATGATACCGATTGATATCTTATTACCTTCCCAGTCCGTTACCTTCTCCTTCGCATAGCTTAACAGTGCTCTTCCAATTCCCATATGCCGATACCCCGGTAATACAACCAGCTTCTGAAGGAAATACAATTCCGGTGTACTCCTCTCTAACTGCATGTATCCAATGATTCTGTCTCCTTGAACCGCTGCATACATAATATGCCCCTTCGCTCTTTCCTCAATAAGCCGTTCTGTCTGCAGGAAGGCACCGTTCGTCGGAGCGTTCTCCCTCGTTAAGCCAAATTCCTCTGCCACAGTCAGAAAGCCCTCCCTAATCACAGAAGCACATTCCTCCAGCTCCTGTTCTTTCATCTCCCTGATTTCATAATTCATACTGCAACCTCCTTATCCCCCTCATTACTTAAAAAGTTTTTACCCATTATAATGTATATCTTTAAGGAAATCAAATATTTTCCATTATTACCAGCTGATTATTTGCGAAATCCATCTGATCATTGATATTTCTCATGAGAAAATCCAAAACTATGATTGAACAACAATGATCAAGGAAAGGTGGAACGATATGAATACGGTACATTATCAGGTTGACGGCTTAGTGAACACTCCGATTAAGACTCAGGTTAAAAATGCTCTGGAGAAATTGGACGGAGTACAGAAGGTGAACATCGATCTTCATCGAAGCTCTGTTGAGGTAGATTATAATGAACCTGCTAAGGAAAATGAAATCAGAACTGAAATAGAGCATGTTGGCTGTCGAATTATTTAACAGGAATAATATTCTTAACATTATGAAAATGGGACTGTTGCAAGATATGTAATCAAGGGATAAACTCCCCATCATGCGACAGACCCATTATGATAAAGCTATCATTATGGGCCGGGCTCTCGCCATGATGGTAGCTTTCCATTTGATCAAATACAAACTTATTTGAAGCTTAATTCATATACTTAGCTTCTTGTAGGATAGGGAATAGGCGATCCTCTGATCGTCTATTCCATACCTGAAAGAACCACTCGTAATAATGAGAATAGCCCAGCTTCTCCCACTGGGAGTATGTGGCTAATCCGATCTTTCCCTCCGGACTATCAAATCTCTCTATTTCTTCCTTGATTTCGCTGTCCGTCATGTGCTTATAAGTATCATAATGGATTACGCCATTCCTCAACCGCTCTTTATAATGCTTCTCCTTCGAAGCAGAATACCCTAATACTACTCCTATCATCGGAAAGCACCGTTCTTTTGGCAAGTTAAGAAGCTCATAAAGCTTGTGGAAGTTCTGTCTGAGAACTCCATTGGTGATCAGAGAAGCAATGCCGATAGAAGTTGCAGCGATCACTGCTGTCTGGGCAGCGAGAACGGCATCGGTTCCTCCGGAGAGAAAATCCAAGGTAGTTCCCATCTCATACTCCTGCTTCATATATCCGGCGATGTCCATTAGCCGGTTCTGATCAACACAGTATACCAGCAGTGCAGCCCCATGGTATCCGCATATTACCGGTATTTTCTCTTGATCCGTAATTACGATAATAGAATATGCCTGTCTTGAGGAGGCATTGGCTGTTCGTATGGATGCTTCGAGTATTGTCTCTAAATCCTCCCTGTTAATTGGCTCCTCTGTAAATTGCCTCTCACTACGTAAATGCATAATTGTCTGTAACGTCTCGTTCATAAGCTTCCTTTCTGCCATTTGGGCTTTTAAATAGATTTCTTAAATTAGTTAGAACTCTAACTATAATATTAAAAATTTTTACTCAATCGTTTTCATATGATGATGGAGCTTGATTAACAGCTCTTCAAAATAATTCTTCTCATCCTCCGTAAAACAGGCTAAGGGATCAAAGTCGGCATACTGCTCAAAGGCCTCTTGCGCTTTCTTCACCTGTTGTCTTCCCTGTTCTGTAATTCTAACCTGAATCCGTTTACCGTCCAGAACATCCTTCTCCTTTGTGATATAACCATACTTCTTCAGATTATCAATTACCACAGTAGCGGTAGGGCGGTCGCAAAACAACATATCAGCAATCTCCGAAGGATTCAGATACTCCTTCCGTACCAACTGTCGCAGTATATAAAATTGCTTCAGTGTCAAATCATTGCTCTTCGCAGTCTTCTCCAGATATCTTCGATGGGTTAAGAATATTACTCCTAATCTCGACATGATCGGCAGCTTCTTCACTTCTGTCATGCTTGACCCCTCCCTATAGTTAGAACTCTAACCATAGGATATCATTATTATCCCCACTTGTCAATCATATATAATGCAATAGAAAGTCAATCAGCTTTCGTAATATCATTGCTCTCCAAGCCGACCGATCAGGCCAGTTGATCGTTTCTCATATCTGGGAATTGCTGAAGGGGTACTGCATACACAGTACCCCTTGATTAATAAGTAATTATAAGTTCAGACTTTAATATCAGCCTTCATGCCCAGTAAGTCCTTATTCTCATCCAATATCGGCTGTATTACTTCTTGAACAAATTCTTCGGTCTGTTCCTTTGCTCTACCGGTGTAAAGCTCCGGATTCATGGTGGCTTTTAAATCATCAAGACTCATATTGAAGGCAGAATCGGCCGCAATCAGCTCGAGCAGGTTGTTATCCAAGCCCTTCTCCTTCACATTTCTTCCGGCCTCCATGGAAAGAGTTCGGATTCTTTCATGTAATTCCTGACGGTCTCCGCCAGCCTTAACTGCTGCCATCATGATGTTTTCCGTCGCCATGAACGGAAGCTCTGACATCAGACGTTTCTCAATTACCTTCGGATATACCACCAAACCGTCTACCACGTTCAGATAGAGGTCCAGGATACCGTCAATTGCCAGGAACGCTTCAGGGACACTGATTCGCTTATTCGCCGAATCATCCAGAGTTCTCTCGAACCACTGGGTTGCAGTGGTGATAGCCGGATTCAACGCATCTACCATTACATAATTAGCCAGGGAGGCGATACGCTCCGTTCTCATCGGATTTCTCTTATATGCCATCGCAGAGGATCCAATTTGGTTTTTCTCAAAGGGTTCTTCTATCTCCTTCAAATGCTGCAAAAGACGAATGTCATTGGAGAATTTGTGAGCACTGGCTGCAATTCCTGATAATATGTTAAGTACACGAAGATCCATCTTACGGGAATAGGTCTGTCCTGATACAGGGAAGCAGCTCTTGTAGCCCATCTTTTCCGCAATTCTCGCATCAAGCTTCTTAATCTTCTCATGATCGGCGTCAAACAGCTCCATAAAGCTTGCCTGAGTTCCTGTGGTTCCCTTCGAGCCCAGCAGCTGCATGCTGTCAATCAGGTAGCAGATATCATCATAATCAAGTTTTAATTCCATTAACCAGAGTGCTGCTCTCTTACCAACGGTAGTAGGTTGAGCAGGCTGAAAATGGGTAAAGGCTAAGGTAGGCAGAGCACGATATTCCATAGCGAACTTTGAAAGCTCAGCCATGACATTGACCAGCTTCTTCTTCACCAGCTTGAGGGCTTCTGTCATAATGATGATATCCGTATTATCTCCTACATAACAAGAGGTTGCGCCAAGATGAATAATGCCCTTTGCCTTTGGACATTGCTCACCGTAAGCATATACGTGGCTCATTACATCGTGGCGCACTACGGCTTCCCTTTCTTTTGCCACTTCATAATTGATATCCTCTTGAAAAGCCTTCAGTTCATCAATCTGCTCCTGCGAAATATTTAACCCCAATTCCTTCTCGGTCTCCGCCAGTGCTACCCAAAGCTTTCTCCAGGTCTTAAATTTCATATCCGGTGAAAAGATATACTGCATTTCCTTACCGGCATAACGCTCGGATAAGGGTGACATGTATTTATCGTTGCTCATCTCTCCTACCCCTTTCTGATTTCTTGTATCCAATAAAAAATCTATAAACGAATAAATGATTTACCAGTTTAAAAGCTCTCGTATCTTAGCTTCCAGCTTCACCGCCATCTTCTTATGGGTCAGCTTGCTCGGGTGCCAATCAGTACCTATCCCATCTTCCACTGACTGCACATCAAAGGACATAGAATAAAGCTTCTTATCGCCCTCGGTAACCAGCCTTCTTACCTGTCCATGCACGGCTTCGCAAAGCTCCTGTCCCATAGCACCGAGAGTACACAAAATAATCGACGAAGGATTTTTAAGCCGGACCATCTTGATAAAATCATAATACTTTGCCTCAAAGACTGCTACTCTCTCAGGGATGCCCTTGGTATAGCTATTATCATTAGTTCCCAGATTGATCACAATGCAATCCGGTATAAACCGATTGTTATCCCACAGTTCGGACACTTCACTTCCTATGGCAAGCTCGGTGGACCGATCTGTGAACGGATAGAGAACAGGCATCAATAGCTCCTCATTCGGTACCTCCTTATCCGTCCAATTGGAGATAATTCCAATTCCGCTCCAGCATACCATTGAATAATCTGCAGCCAGCTTTCTTGCTGAAAGTGCTGCATAAGCATCCCAGGGATTCTCCTGTGCAGTATGAAAGTTATCAATATTCAAAAGTCCTTCATTCCCATAGCCACAGGTAATGGAATCACCGATAAACTCCAGCCTTCTTGTACCTTTTATCGTCGGCTGCGGTGGCTGTTCACCGTCTAGGATAAGCTTAATAATTCCCACCTTACCGAAAGCAGCTTCCGAGTATTTCACCAATCTGATTTTAGTTGTCTTCGTTTCTTTTCCTTCATACAGAAGATAGGCTGCCGTCTCCTGATCCAACCGAAATCGCTTCGACGGAGTCTCCTCATCATCTATAAATACGGCTACCCATGCCTTCAAATTCTCCTCTAACCTCGTCGAATTACTCCAGAGCACCGCTTCTGCCCTCAAGCCGGTAAAGGTAAATTCGATCGCTGAGCAGGAATAGCCCAAATATCTTATTCCGTCACGAAACAGGGTTCTTCCCAGCACCCTTACATATCTCTCATCTGCATTAAATTCCATTTTATTACCCTCTTTACATATCTGTTCCCATCGTAATATGATGTGCCGATACCAGTATAACCGAAATCACATAATCTATCTAGTGTGAATAAAGGATTTTTATAAAGCAATAATCCTTTATTGTTACTATTCACATCCCAGTCAAAGTTAAAGATGTGAGTTCGATCAATGATTTTCAAATCGGAGTATTTGCATTCGTCGGTACTTAGGTTCTGTCCTTTAGAACCTTATGTACCGCTACGTAATGCAACTAAGCGAAAGCGTCTCCGATTTTGGAAACATTGATCGAACTCACTCCGGAATCCTTTATTATTCTTCGTATTCACCGCGGATATCCTCCATCGGAGGTGTAATCGGATAATTACCGGTAAAGCAGGCATCACAAAAGCCTTTATCACCGCCAATCATATCACTTAATCTCTCTACCTCCAGATACCCCAGAGAATCTGCACTGATCATCTCACAGATCTGCTCCACCGTATTGTTATGAGCGATCAGCTGATCGCCGGTGGGTACGTCGGTTCCAAAATAACAAGGGTACAGAAAGGGTGGTGAGCTGATCCGCACATGCACCTCAGTTGCTCCTGCCTTCTTAAGCATCTTAACAATCTTCGCGCTGGTAGTTCCGCGGACGATGGAATCATCAATCATAACAACACGCTTACCACGAACCACTTCAGGCAATACATTTAATTTAATGCGTACACTTGAGACACGCATGGATTGCTTGGGTTTTATAAAGGTTCTTCCTACATAGCTGTTCTTCACAAATGCCATACCAAAAGGTAATCTTGATTCGAAGGAATAGCCCATGGCAGCGGCATTTCCGGAATCCGGCACTCCGACTACCACATCCGCATCTACCGGATGGGTCTGAGCCAGGATTCTTCCTGCCATAATCCTGGAATTATAGACACTGACACCGTCAAAGCAGGTATCCGGTCTGGCAAAATAAATATATTCAAAAATACATTTTGCAGCTCTTAAGCCGCATTGGGAGGTATCGGAATGGATCCCTGTTTCGTTAATCATTACCACCTCGCCGGGTAAGACATCACGGACAAATTCCGCATCTGCCGCATAAAGAGCAGCAGATTCAGAAGCTAAAATATACGCATTATTTTTTTTACCGATACAAAGAGGATGAAACCCCAACGGATCTCTTGCTCCGATCAACTTTCTCGGACTCATAATGACCAGCGAGTATGCACCGCTTAATTTCTTCATCGCTCTAGTTACTGCTTCCTCTACGGTAGCACTGTTTAAACGTTCTCTCGCAATATGATACGCGATTACCTCCGAATCTATGGTTGTCTGAAAAATTGCTCCGGTATACTCCAGCTCTCTTCGAAGCTCCGGTGTATTCACCAGATTCCCGTTATGAGCCAGTGCTAGTGTTCCCTTGATATAGTTTAAGACCAATGGCTGAGTATTATTAATATTGCTTCCACCTGCGGTTGAATAACGGACATGGCCGATGCCGATGTTACCGCCACTTAAGCCTTCCAAGTGCTCCTGGCTGAACACCTCACTGACGAGGCCCATTCCCTTCCAGGCTTTTACTTTACCTTTCGGTCCCTTGGTATCACTGACTGCAATACCGCAGCTCTCCTGACCTCTATGCTGAAGAGCGAATAAGCCATAATAAATCGAGGTTACAACATCACCGCCATCTAAATCATAGACTCCGAAGACTCCGCATTCCTCGTGCAATTCATCCGGACAATAGTTATCGTATTCCATATTCATAAGTTTCGTCCTTTCTATTAGATCGGCTAACCCTTTTCTCTTATATCCGTAATCCGGAAGAGGCTGCTCTAAGGCTGTTCTTCGTTCTCCGTGATGATAACTGTAGTAACTCCCCTACTCTCATAAGTTGTACCGATATCAAATATTGAAGTTCGAAAAACCCCTAAAACAGCCTCACTTATTTTTTACTGAATTCCTAAACGCTTGAACACTTCCTGATAAGCATCCTCAACATTGCCAAGGTCTCTGCGGAAGCGGTCCTTATCTAATTTTTCATGTGTATTAATATCCCAAAGTCTGCAGGTGTCCGGTGAAATCTCATCTGCAAGGAGGATCTGTCCCTTATATCTGCCAAACTCAATCTTAAAGTCAATTAATTCAATGCCGATGCTTTCAAAATATTTGCATAAAACCTCATTTACCTTAAAGGCATACTTGGAGATCGTATCAATCTCTTCTCTGGTTGCGATACCGATTGCAATTGCGTAATAGTCATTGATCATCGGATCGCCCAGAGCATCATCCTTATAGGAAAATTCCAGTGTAGGACTGATGAAACGGATGCCCTCTTCCATGCCCATCTTCTTAGCAAAGCTTCCTGCGGATACATTTCTGATAATTACCTCAAGCGGTACAATCTCAACCTTCTTAACAGCAGTCTCACGGTCGCTTAATTCTTCGATGTAATGTGTCGGTACGCCTTCCTTCTCAAGTAAACGGAATACGTGATTCGACATTCTGTTGTTAATTACACCTTTGCCTACAATGGTGCCCTTCTTCAAACCATTAAATGCCGTTGCGTCATCCTTGTAGTCTACAATTAACACGTCCTCCACTTCAGTCTTGAAAACCTTCTTTGCTTTTCCCTCATAGAGCATGTCTAATTTTTTCATCCTAAATGCCACCTATCCTTTACCATATTTTCTCAATAATGCAGTAAGTGCAAATATTTATAGCAGCCTTGATTACTCTTTT
>JAEZKL010000141.1 GCA_023415475.1 Bacillota bacterium
CTTATGGGGGTGTAGCAAAAACTATATAATGTATTGGGGTTTACAAACATAGTATAGCATGTTATTCGACAGAAGTGTGCACAAACTTTACAATTTATTTATTTGTTTTTCGTCAATCTGCACAAGAGCACCAAGATGCTTTCATTACCGATGATTATACCGTAGTCTCGGCTGTCAGAGCCTTACGCGCACCAAAAAGCGCTTCGAATTCTTCCCTGGTAATTCTCTCTTTTTCGATCAAAAGGTTGGCGCAAGCCTCCAGCACATCCTTGTATTCTGTCAGGATTCTCTTTGCTTCCATATAGCAATCATCAATGATTGACTTAACTTCATCATCGATACGGTTTGCGATGTTTTCGCTGTAGCTTCTGGTATGCGCCAGGTCTCTGCCAATGAATACTTCATCGTCATCATTATCATAATTTACCATACCGATCGCATCCGAGAAGCCATATCTCGTAATCATAGCTCTTGCCGTCTTAGTCGCCACCTTAATATCCTGGGATGCACCGGTTGTAATATCTTCAAACACAAGCTCTTCCGCTGCTCTGCCTGCCAGGTCTACGATAATCTCCTGCTTCATTCTTCCCTTGGTATGGAACATCTCATCTTTTTCCGGAAGGGGCATGGTAAAGCCGGCCGCACCGCTGCCGGTCGGAATAATGGAGATGGTATAAACCGGTCCGACATCAGGAAGGATGTGGAACAAGATTGCATGACCGGCTTCGTGGAAAGCAGTAATCCGTTTTTCTTTCTCGGTGATTACCTTGCTCTTCTTTTCTGTTCCGATGCCAACCTTGATAAAGGATCTCTTGATATCTTCACTGGTGATAAAGCTCCTGTTATCTCTTGCGGCATTGATTGCCGATTCGTTCATTAGATTCTCAAGATCGGCTCCGGTAAACCCGGCAGTTGTCTGTGCAACCTGCTTTAAATCGACATCATCCCCAAGGGGCTTCCCTTTGGCATGAACCTGAAGAATTTCTTCTCTTCCCTTAACATCCGGGCGTCCTACGGTTACCTTACGGTCAAAACGACCGGGACGAAGGATAGCTGGGTCAAGAATATCCACACGATTTGTTGCAGCCATAACGATGATACCCTCATTTACACCAAAGCCGTCCATCTCAACCAACAGCTGATTTAAGGTCTGTTCTCTTTCATCATGGCCGCCACCCATACCGGTGCCTCTTCGTCTTGCTACCGCATCTATCTCATCAATGAATACAATACATGGTGAATTCTTCTTTGCTTCCTCAAATAAATCTCTTACTCTGGAAGCACCGACACCAACAAACATTTCAACGAAGTCGGAACCGGAGATGGAGAAGAAAGGAACGCCTGCTTCTCCTGCCACAGCCTTTGCCAGCAAGGTTTTACCTGTTCCGGGAGGTCCCACTAACAGAACACCCTTCGGTATTCTCGCACCGACCTGGATATATTTCTTCGGAGATTTTAGAAAATCTACAATTTCCTTTAATTCATCCTTTTCCTCATCCAGACCTGCCACATTCTTAAAGGTTGTTGTCTTATTCTCTTCCGTTGTCATCTTAGCGCGGCTTTTACCAAAGTTCATGACCTTGCTGTTACCGCCTCCAACATTTGCCTGGTTGGAAAGAAAGGAAAATAATACAATTATTATTACAAACACCAGAATATAAGGCAAAATCGAGGTGAGGAATATACTGGGCTTTGAAATCGGATGAGTAATCGGATTCACTCCCGCCTCAAATGCAATGTCTTCAATATCTGCAGTATCTAATGTATTAAAGGATACATCGTCACCATTCTTAAGTGTAACCGTTACTTCTCCGGTTGGTACCTCCTCATTGGGGTATATATCAACAGTCTTTACCTGTTCATTTTCTATGTCCTTCACAAACTGAGTGATGGAATATTCATCCTGGTCACTTAATTCAATATTATTCGATATATAGAATGTAGCAATCACAATAAGCAGAATGATGATATACCAACCATATCCTTTCATCTGTTTTCTCACTGAACAACCTCCTTTATTGCTGTACAACAGAGTCCTCTCGGTAATTCTGCTGTCATGATTAATACAACCGAAGACATATTGACTCCGCTTCGATTGTCCAAATAATCACAAGTCCGGCGAAGAGCCTGTGATCTCCTTATTAAGCTTATGGCGCTTAGTTCTCCACTACGCCTACATAAGGTAAATTTCTTAAAAATTGATCATAATCAAGACCATAGCCAACTACAAACTCATCAGGAATAGCAAATCCTACATATTTTACATCTACATTGGTTACTCTACGATCCGGCTTATCCAGAAGGGTACAGATCTCCAAGCTCTTCGGTGATCTGGTCCCTAGCAGGTTCTTTAGATGTGCCAAGGTATGACCAGAGTCAATAATATCTTCTACGATAAGTACATTTCTGTCCTGTATGGGTTCATCCAAATCCTTTAAGATACGAACTCTTCCCGAGCTCACGTGCTCGCTTCCATAGCTTGAAACAGACATAAAATCCATAGTTACCGGAATGGATAAGCGCTTAGCAAGATCGCAGCTAAAGAATGCGCTGCCCTTTAATATACAGATAAGATGAACGCTCTCACCCTCATAATCCTTGCTTATCTGTTCTGCAAGCTCCTTAATTCTCTGACTGATCTGCTCCTCTGCTATCATTACTCTAATTTTATGATTCATCTTTATTTACCTCCATATCAGACAATTTTATCAACAGTACTTTCGTTGTATCAGGATCTACTTTATACTTTTCACTCATTCGTTCCCCTGCGCCGGGGATCCACATCACATGACTTCCATCGGTAATAAGAAGCTGTTTGTCTCGTGTTCTCTGTGGAATTTTATGGTCAATGAAATAATCCTTTAGCTTTTTACGACCACCGAATTCATTGATTTGAAGGTAATCTCCTTCTCGTCTGGTTCTGATTTCAACAGTATTCTCTATTTTATCATAATCAAACCACTTCGCACAACTACTTTTCGGGATCGAATCACTATTTTTATAAGAAAACAACTCTGTCTCCACGCACTTTCCTGCATATAGAAGCTCTGTTCTTCCCGGTATCTTAAGCTGAACGGGCAATTCGGTTTCCTGCAAGGGATAATCCGATGACTTACGTATGTTTTGATAAACCATAATATCATCATATCCCCGTTCTGCTGTAATATCGTAGGGTAGATGAACCCGTTTGCCGACCTGCTTAATAAGCAGTGACAAGACAGCCTCTACATGCTTGGCCTCCAAGTCCTTTTTGACCCCTGCTATAGCTTCCATAACCAAACGCAGAACTCCCTTACGAATAACAATATGCTCCCCCAGTAAGCTCATAATTGGGATCCTATAGACCTGGTCCTCAACCTTTACCAGCTCTTCATAGCAGTGAATTATCTTACTATTAAGGTAATCTTCAATCTCCCGAAGTGTTCCTGCTGCCTCTGCTATATTGCCTATACTTTGCTTATTAATCTCCTGTGTAGCATAAGCCAGGATTCGATTACGTATTTTATTTCTACTATAATGATCGGACAGATTGGTGGAATCAATAATATATGAGATACCCTCACGGTGAAGATAAGCTTCAATCTCTGCACGTTCCAACCCTAATAGCGGCCTTATCAAGGCGACCTCACCGAAGCTTTGCCGGATCACACGATATGGTTCTATTCCGGACAGTCCACGGATCCCCGACCCACGAAACAGGTTGAATAGGACCGTCTCGGCATTATCATTTCTATTATGCGCAATTGCCACCTTATTACACCGCAGCTTCTCACAAACTTCAAAAAAAGCTTCATAACGTACCTTTCTACCCGCTTCTTCCTCACTGAGCCCTTCCCTTTTCGCAATTTCCCCCACCTTGGCTGTGATACTTTTGTATTCCAAGCCTTCCGTGAGGCAGTGATTTTGTACAAAGAGCTCATCTCGGTCTGCTTCCTCACCTCGGATACCGTGGTTAATATGGACAACAATCAGGGTTAGCTCGTAATCAACGCTAAGCTGTTTGAGTACATGCAAAAGACAGATAGAATCGGCACCACCGGATACTCCTACGACAATCCTATCCCCCTTGGCAAGCAATTTATTCTGTTCTGAGTATTCTTTTATGTTTCGAATCATTGTATCCCTATCTTAAGCCTAGTGTTTTAATAGAAAAAGGTTACTTGTATTCTAACCCTTTTACCTATATATTTCAATGAAATATTTTGTATTCCTCCTTATTTTAACCACATTCCGACTGTTATTACCGTCATATCATCCATGGGGATATAATTACTTTGCGAAAGCGTCCGATCAAGGATGCGATTGGCTATCTCCTGAGGATTATTGCTCTTCATTTCCAACAGCATTTGCTCAATGAAGCTCTCCTTATTATCACCGGGAATACAATCAAGGACACCGTCGGTCAAAAGGACGATAATATCTCCCTCATACAGCTTCTTTGTGACGGTATCATAATCGACATTGCCAAACATACCAATCGGTAAGGTAGTGGATGCGATTGTTTCAACCCAGTCCCCTCTCTTAATGAAGGCAGCTGCCGCACCAATTTTGATGAACTCACACATTCCGGTAAACAGATTAATAAGGGACATATCAATTGTGGAAAAGGTTTGCTTATCTGCCTTCAGTACCAGACTCGAGTTGATCAACTTAATAGCAGTCTCTGCCTTAAACCCTGCCCCAATCATCTGCTCCAAAAGTGACATAACCGTCTCACTTTCTTCACCGGCCTCCTTGCCCGTCCCCATGCCATCGGATAAGGCAATCATAATTTCTCCGCTCTCAAGACGAAGAATAGAGAAATTGTCCCCGGATACATTTTCCTTCATTGCCCTTGCCACACCGGTGAGAACTTTGAATTTGGTATCCTCCAGAAAGCTGTAATTCTCATACTCCTTTGCTATGACCGACTTGGAGGCTTCGGAAGCCTTTACTCGAACCCCGAGAGCATCAGAGATAAAATGCGCTGCTTCCTTCACGGTAATGCACCTTCCTCCACGGCAGCATGCATTCAGATATATTTCCTTTCGCTTGTCCTCCCGTTCGAGGATTGTTATATCCTTTACCGATATATGCTCCTGGCGCAGCCTTCTTGTCACCCGCTCTTCCTCTTCACGAGCTACCTCTGCTGCCTCATAAAGCTCTCCCGTGATATCCTGGATTACCGTTGATACCTCCTTTAGCTGCTCTGCAATTACTTCTCTGCTCTCGGATATTCGGCTTTGCCAAATCTGATTGAGCTTAGCGATCTCAAAACCACGGTTAGTCTCCTTTATAAAATCATCAATGCTGATGCAGTTATCCAGAAAATGTGCCGGAATATCCTCCTCCCGGATCGTCCCCTTCCTCTCGGCTATCTCGAACATCTGACTTGCAGCCTGATAGGTCTGTTCAAAACGCTTCTCCCAGCAGGAGGGACATTGTTCACAATCCCTACATAGCTTCTCCGATATCTCTTCAAAGATGCGGTTAACCTCCTTCTGCTTCAATTTTGTCTGCTGCTCTGTAATGGTATCCAGTGTTTTAGAAAGCTTTAAAAAGGATTCTGCGAAAATCCTCATCCTTAGCTTCGCAATTTTCCGTAAGTTCTGGGCAGCAAGCAGCTCCTGCCTCCCCGTGCCTCCGGCTGCATCCACCCGATAGATTACACCGGAAGGAAGCAGGCAGAACACGATAGCAGAGGACATTAATGCGCTGATTTCCCTGAGGCTCAGTTCCATATCCCTATTCACCAGTCCCAAGACGGAGGCTATCAATAGATACACTCCGGCGCTCGGAACTCTTCCCATCTCCCGAAATAGAGCCGTTACTATACTCATCATGGAAAATATTCCGATATCTGAGATCGGAGCACCTCTTAAGCTTAAGGCAAAGCCACAAAGAGCTGCAGTGATCGTACCTTGCCCGGCTCCGTATTTGTATGTAAAAAATAGAACTACAAAATAAGCTACTGTCTGGGCAGGAGCTAAATAATCACTGTTAATTTCAGGTATTGCATATAGAATAGCCGCAATGGTCAGCGCCATGCTGACCATTTGTTCATTGCTCATTTTGACACCCTTTTGAGACTCCAATATATATTCAATTCCCTGTCGGAGTATTCCGGCGGATATATAAGCCATCAGTCCCTCCAATACTGCCATTGCAATATAGTGCTGAATCGGACCTCCTGAGGTGATCTCCATTAAGGAAAAAATCGTTAATGCTACCGAGGGAAGAAGATACAGTATCGGTTTTGGTATGTTTTTACCTTTCACAAAAGGTGTTTCCATAATAATAACGGAAGAAATTAAGGCTAGGGAATATTTCAGCATTCCTGTTGTGCTCATACTGGTAATAATTCCTATGATTGCCACCACGAATGCCCATCCCCCGCCTGTCTTTGATAGATAGGATGCGGTAAAATAACCGATAGCTAACGGATTCATTGAATAAAAGGCTGCTCTTGCAACCAGTAGACCGATTACATGTATTAATACTTTTCTTTTTTTCATAGCGTTACCCTGCTCCCTTTCAAGTCGTCTTGCTGCTGCCCCTTGGAACAAACTCCTTGTTCACCAGGACTGTCTTCTATAGACTTGAATTATAGGCAGGGGTCTATAAAATCTTTGTCAAAACAGCAACAGCAAATCCGAAAACTTTTTGACAAGATTTCCGCATAAAAGGTGATATTCACGATTATAGGGGGGTAATTCAGATTAAGACCATAAAAATAGAAAAGGAATCAAAAAGGAAGTTGCTTTTAACAACTCCCTGATAATATTGAATAGCGAAGGACGGATTTGAACCGCCGACACCGCGGGTATGAACCGCGTGCTCTCGCCAACTGAGCTACTTCGCCATAACGACGAACCTTATTATAACTGCTTTCGAAGTGGTTGTCAACTATTTATTCTTCTGCTTGAAAATAATCTCATCCTCATAAACAAGGCCCAATTTGTCCCTAGCCATATCCTCAATGTACTTTTTCGTTTTAGTATATGCCTTATATTCAGCGATTTCTTCTTTCCGTTCCAGCTCTTCCTGTGTCCTGTCCTCAAGACGGCTAACCGTAATCTCTTTTTCTTTCAGTTCCTGTCCGAGGCCTATTCTCCGGTAGGATACGATGGCACATAAAATCAGCACTACAAATGCGATTACACCAATGCCTGTCCTCTTTTTATAGCTTCTTCTCATGAATAACATCTCCCAAAGTTCAACAGAGCTATTGTTTCTTTGTTTTCAATGCTATTTTATCTGATTTCCTAATTTTTTTCAATCGGAATAATAAATTATTTGTTCTCTTCTTTCCCAACGTCCATAGAAACCTGATAAATCGTATAATCTGTTTGATGGCTGCCTTAATCGGTGAAAATAAAGTCTGTATCAGCATGGTAATACTCTTAACCAGCCATTCACTGATACTAAAATGATAGAGTATAATTCCAAGCAGCATCCCAATGATGGAAAAGCCTCGGATAACACCGTTATTTTCATAAAAAATCATAGAAAAAATAAACAGACTAGCCAACAACCAGAAGATAAGGTCTTCTATCGCAACAAGAAACGCTCCTTGCTTTATCAGCCTGCGAAAAATTCTTAATATATCATATGCTAACAATAAGATACCACCCCAGAGGATGGACAGGAGAAAAAATTGGAGTTCAACCGTTATTGCTGGATTCATACAGGCCTCCTATTTAAAAAGCCTGCCAAACAAGGACTCCGTGGATTTCCCTCCGTTTGCAGAATCAGAATAGGTTAAGCTGTCGATTCTTCCGTCTATATCAACCTCACCCTTCTCCAGTGTCAGCCGATTCACATGCAACTCATTGCCCCGTATCATCAGTATACCCTGCTCTGTCTGAAGCAATACTTCACCGGCATCAAAGGATAATACATCATTTACACCTGTGATCATGATATTTTTCCTTGCAATGATATTTAACTTGTGACCTTTCAGAATTGGTTGTTTCTCTTCCATAAAAAAAGCCTCCTCACATTTTATACCATAAGAATCCCTGTCTAAAGTAGAACAAGATATATCTTTTTAAGTATATGAGCAGACTTTCTGATTCATGACGATACAAACTAAGAGCCGAATAGGAATTTCCAAGCCTAAAGATATTTGTAAAGCTCCTTTGCGTCATCCTTCCTTGTCGTTTCCTGTACATCGAGTACTTCTACCTTCACTGCTTTTGCTCCAAAACCAATTTCAATGATATCTCCAACCTTCACTGTCGCTGAAGCCTTTGCCGGTTTGTCATTAATCGTTACTCTGCCGGCATCGCAAGCATCGTTTGCCACGGTACGACGTTTGATCAGTCTGGAAACCTTTAAAAATTTATCAAGTCTCATGTTATTACCTCTCATATCTAATACTGGAACATAATGTCAGTATTCTGACACTTTCTAACCTTGCAGGATGTAAACAAACCGTGTCTGTTCACATTGCTTACATTTGCTTATGCGTAAACAAGTGAATTGGTAAACCAATTCACTTGTCATTAACCGGAAGAAGCACGCTTCACTTTGCCTACGCGCAAACAAGATGAATTAAAAAAAGGCTGTTTTAAAAACCCTACTCCCTAGAGACTCGGAATTTAAAACAGCCTTTTCGCTTTCAATCTACTATGCGTTGATAACGTCCTTCAAAGCCTTACCTGCCTTAAACTTCGGTGCTTTAGAAGCAGCAATCTTAATAGTTTCCTTTGTTAAAGGATTTCTTCCAGTTCTTGCCGGTCTTTCAGATACCTCAAAAGTACCGAAACCAACCAACTGTACTTTCTCACCTTTGGTTAATTCCTCAGTAACTACATCGATGAAAGCCTTTAAAGCCTTCTCTGAATCCTTCTTTGAAAAATCTGTTTTTTCTGCAATCGCTGCAACTAATTCTGCTTTGTTCATGGATTTGCTCCTCCTCTAAAGTGATAATA
>JAEZKL010000146.1 GCA_023415475.1 Bacillota bacterium
CTTCTGGACGGTTATATTTCCCTTGCTTAAGCCGATCAATGCAACTCAGTTGGTTCTGAACACTGTATATGTATGGAATGATTACAATACGGCAGTAGTTCTGCTTCGTGATAAGAGCAGCCGGACCCTACCATTGGCGCAGATTGTTTACTTCAATGAGAATACGGCAGAGCTAAATTTGGCTTTTGCATTCTTTGTAATGGCGATGCTTCCGATTTTGATTTTATATTTCTGCCTGCAAAAGTATGTAGTTAGCGGTATTATGGCTGGAGCGGTTAAGGGATGAGTGCTTCGATAACAATATATTAAAAGACCCAACCTGATTTGTAATACAAACCAGATTGGGTCTTTGCGGCGTTTGTTATATTCTAAGATCACATAACAGGGTTTTGGTAAACAATGATATGTGTTACAATAAATGAATAGTGAATGACCTGCTAAGGAGGTATTGTGGGATGTATAAGGCACTAATTATCGATGATAATCCGATCACTGTGGAAGCGTTGCAAAGTACCGTTATATGGCGGGAATTGGGGATTGCTGTAGCGGGCTGTGCGTACGACGGTGTAGAAGGAGGTGAAATGGTACAGAAATTGCAGCCGGACATTATAATCACAGACATTAATATGCCGGAAATTGACGGTCTGTCAATGATCGAACAGAGGCAGGAGGAGTTAAAGAATGCAAGAGTGATCTTTATCACCGGCTTTGATAAATTTCAATATGCTTCTCGGGCGATTAAGCTGTCTGCGTTTGATTTTATTCTTAAGCCCATAGATAACGAGGAGTTGGTCAGCTCTCTGAGGCGGGCAGTGGAGAGCTTGGATCGAGAGAATGATATGGCACAGCAGAAGGAACGAATGGAGTTGGTGATACGTAGGACGCAGTTTCTGACAACTCTGACAGGCGGTAACAAGGGATATGATGACGGAACCTTTTGGAGATTTTTAGAGCGAAAGCCGGAAAGCTATTTTTTTATTGCAGCGGAAAATAAAACCGGATTATCAAGTCCTCTGTTACAGAGACTGGAGTATATGAAATTTCCTTCGGATACAGAAGTGATTAGTACCGTTGTGGATGGTGAATTGATTTTATTGTGCAGTCTGCAGAATGCACAAGTCAGCTGGCAGGCTGTTGCACGTTCTATTGCGGATACCATGATTAATAATCTTATGGATATCACGGTAGCGATCAGCGGCATTCATACTACAATTGAGGATTTTCAGGTTGCTTATAAAGAGAGCAGGCAAACTCTTCTCTGGCATAATATTTATGGCAGACATGCAGATGTTGAGTTTTACGGATCTCAAACCATTGATACTTCAAAACACAGCCGACTCATGGATCTGGAGCAGATCTGTACTAAGTTGGCTCTGAACCAGGAGCTTGATTATGAGCGGATCTGGGATGTCATTTGGGAGAAGAGCTGTGGGCGTCTTAATATTATACGTCTGATGCTAATGTTCTTTTTTTCGAAGGTGATGCAGGAAAAGATAGCTCATTATCAGTGGGAAGATACGCTGGACTTTACCGTCTATGGTATTACTAAATTAGATACTGTGGAAGAGGCAAAGAACTGGCTTCATTTTTTTCTGGGAGAGCTTAGTAAGAATCGTGCGCCTGTAAATTCTGCGCTGACAAGAAATGTGCTGGAGTATGTGAGAAGTCATGCAATAGAAGGGCTGATGCTGGAGAATGTTGCGGCACAGTTTTATGTGAGTCCGAATTATCTTTCGACGTTAATTAGGAAAGAGACCGGTATTACTTATCGCCAACATGTAATCAATGCAAAAATAAACATGGCCAAGCAACTTTTGGATGACACCAGGATGCGTGTAGAAGATATTGCCTATGCAATCGAGTATGAGAATTATATCAGCTTTTACAATGTCTTTAAGAAAACGGAGGGCATAAGTCCTACGGAATATCGCTTTAGAAACAGGAAAAATGAGGTAGTGTCATGCTAAAGAAATGGAGAAATCTATCTTTTGCAACAAAGCTCATTTTTGTTTTTGGGATATCGGTTGCATTGGTTATTATATTAATAACCTATACGCAAATCGATATGTTTGTGATTATGTCTGAGGAGGAAAGTGTAAATAATCTGAATATGCTTACCGATCAAGTAGCTCTTAATTTCAGCGAAAACCAGGATACCATAGCAAAGACAGTTTATGCCCGAGCCACTACCTTTACCGTACCTTCTCTTATGCATAAATATAATATGACCGGTGGGGATAACTGAGTAGAACTTCAATACGCTCTGGCCCAGATGGTAACAAATTCAACAGATTATGATTATGTAATGATAGAAACAAGAAATGGTGACCGACTTGATACTGGGACAAAGTATAGTATTGATGTAGCTGATTTGAACATCCTTTATGACGATTGTGTCATGCTCTTGGAAAACTACACAGATAACACCCACGGCTCTAACAATTGGTATCGCTGTAGCGGGGGTGAGGTATACATTCTAAAAGATGTCTATGATGTCAGTCCCTTACGTTATGTAGGACGTATGGTGGTTCACATGAGAAAGGAACCTTTTAAAATCAGTGATTATTACTCCGATACCGGCTTTCTGTTCTTTGATAAGAACAATGAGTATCTCACATCCGCAGGTATGGAAATACATGAGGGTGTAGAGGAGGAGGTAAAAAAATATCTGGAGGAGGGTAAATTATACTCAAGGAACAATTGGTATGGACAGGAGTATTTTCTTGCAAAGCAATCAAACGACGGCTGGACAATAGTTGGGATTGCTTCGATGAACAAATTCTATAATATGAAGAATACTATCGTCAGAAATGGAATTCTTTATGGAATATTTGCATTAGGTGTAGGAACAAGCTTGGTCATGGTACTCATGGCTTCATTTGTGAAGAAACTGAGAATATTGAAAGAATCCATGAACGAAGTCGCGAAGGGAAATCTGGATTATCAGGTATCAGTACAGGGAGAAGATGACATTAGTCAGCTTTCCAATACCTTTAACTATATGACCAACCGAATATCCGAGCTGTTAGCGGAACTCATTGAGAAGGAGAGAGCGAAGAAAGATGTGGAATTTGAGATGCTGGAGTACAAATATCGTTCTTTGGAGACACAGATAAGGCCACATTTTATTTATAATGCTCTGGAAAGTATCAATGCCTTGGCCAAGATGAATAATAATACAAAAATAGTTGAGGCACTGCAGAGAATTAGCAGATATTTCAGGAATATAAGTGTCAATACAACGAAGCAATTTATCACGGCGGAACAGGAATTCAATAGCTTACGGGATTATACTGAGATATATGGTTTTATTCATGGTAACAAGCTCGAGGCAACCTATCTGGTCAAGGATCAAGCAAAGAATGCTATGATTCCTACTATGATTCTACAGCCAATCGTAGAGAATGCCTTACAGCATGGGATTAAGTCGAAGGGTGAGAAATCAGAGATTAGAATCCATGCTTATAAGGAAGACAATAAATTAATTATTACGGTAAAAGATAATGGTGACGGTTTAAGCAAGGAGGTGGAACAGATCTTTCGCGAAAGCGGTTACATACCCTCCCGGGAACGTGGCGGCATTGGAATTGCCAATGTAAGAGAACGTTTGAACCTGATTTATGGAGATGAAGCAGGTATGATCATCCAAAATAGGGAGGAGGGAGGACTTATAGTGAAGATATTGCTCCCCTTCAATTATAATGAACCGGAGTTAGGAAAGTCGGATATTTTAGCAGAGCTCGATGATGTGGAGGATTGGGGTAATTAACGTTATAATAGAACTATGCATAAATGCAAAAGGACTGTTGCAAAATGTATTATACTACAATTTTGCAACAGTTCTTTAAAGGTTGGATCTTATTTACGCTTTGATTTACCCAGATAAGCAGCCTTAACGGACTCATCATTGA
>JAEZKL010000184.1 GCA_023415475.1 Bacillota bacterium
CAAAGAGACTGCTCGAACTCAGAATTTCGCAGCTCAGGTTCACAGAAAAAGAGGTTGAGACGTATTTCTCGCAGCAACTACATATATCATTAAAAGAAGAACAAACACAGCAGCTGATCACCCGAACGGAAGGATGGATTGCGGGGCTTCAGATGATCATGCTATCTGTACAGGGAATAGATGATATTGACGGGTTTATCGAGGCGTTTTCCGATAGTCAATATTATATTATGGACTATTTGATGGAAGAGGTCCTTGAGCGTCAAACACCGGAAATTAAGGCCTTTCTTCTTAAGACATCCATATTGGAAGCCTTCACGGATGAACTTTGTGATGCAGTGATGCAACTGGAAGCTGGCAGCACAAATATCATCATTGAAAGACTTGTGAAGACAAATTGTTTTATCATCTCCACAGAAATGTCTCATAAGTGGTTCCGGTATCATCACCTTTTTCGAGATCTTCTAAGACATCGATTAGAACAACAATCAAAGAGTGTAATGGAATCGCTCCATGTACGAGCAGGACTTTGGTTTAAAACAAATGGATTCGGACAAGAGGCCATTCATCACTTTATCAAAGCGAATGACTACGAGGAAGCAGCTGCGATTATCGAATGCAAATGGGTCGAAATGGATCTCCAGCTTCAATCGGCATCATGGCTTGACATGACGAAGAAGCTACCGGCCACGATCATTGAAAGAAGTCCGATCCTTACCATGGGCTATGGCTGGGCACTACTTGATATGGGTGATGTGGAGGCTTGCACAGAGTGGTTCGACAAGGCTGGGAGATTGTACGATCGATGTCAAAAGGAAGGGTACCCGGAGAATATTATAATAAATGACAAGACACAGTTTGATCTACTGCCGGCGACGATTGCTTCTGCGTATGGGTATATTGCTGCGGCTACAGGAGATATTGAAGGTATTTTCACCAACGCACGTTATGTTCTCGAGAGGATTCCGAGTAATCAACACTTTAAACGTGGTACTGCAGAGATGATGCTAGGATTTGCTCACTGGGCTAACGGTGATTTATACGAGGCAGAAACGGTAATTCTAAATTCGTTTCATAATATTAAAAAGGCAGCAATCCCACTCATGGAGAATTCTTATTACATGGTGCTTGGGGAGCTGTATATTCAACAGGGTGCCTTAGCTAAAGCAAAAGCAATGTTGGAACAGACTATCGCACTCTTAATCAAAGAGAATCTCGTCACGATTTTACTGCCAAGTCTGTATCTTGGTTTGAGCAAAATCGCTTTCTTACAAGGAGATAATAAGCAAGCCTACACACTGCTTGAGGAGAGCAAGATACATGCTCAGAGATCCGCACTCATGGATTGGAAATATAAATATTATCTACAGCTTGCAAGAATCTACTGTAGTGAAGGGTTGCATGATTTAGCACGCGATTGTATCAAGGAAAGTAAGACGCATTACTATATATACCCGATTCCTCTAGATGTAGGAATCGAGGAAGTAGAGAAGCAGATCGAAACGGAAGCAGCATGTCATCAACCTGGTCAGACTCCAGGTGCTAAGGATGAAGCTGAGGCGACATTCAAAAAGGAACATAGGAACCAGTCCCTTACAGAGCCCCTTACAGCAAGAGAGCTTGAAGTGCTTTCCTTGATTGTGTCCGGATTAACGAACCAAGAGATTTGCGATAGGCTATTCCTGGCGCTTAGCACTGTGAAGGGCTATAACCAGAACATTTTTGGTAAATTGGAAGTCAGCCGCCGAACTCAGGCTATTGCAAAAGCGCGGGAACTTGGCTTAGTGTAGAATTCAGGTTATATAGAGAATTAAAACAAAATACCCTACTTTAGTAGGTGCACAGACCTCTTCTGTTTTCGTATGCTTATAACAAATAAGCAGAGAAACGAGGAGGTTTTCTTATGAACACAGATTATACCATGCAACAGAATAAACAGAGTACTCTAATTCACAGACCAATGCTAATCTCAAAGTTATGGGTGTTTCTATCGTTGAATTACATCTTGTGTGATCTCATAAGTAATATGGAGATGTCGGCTTTAAGGGGATTGCTAGAAGGAAATATAGCAGGAATACCAATGACACAGGAATTTTTATTATTTGCAGGACTTTCATTGGAAATTCCATTTCTAATGGTTGTACTATCCGCGGTCTTGCCTTATCGGGCGAATCGTATCATCAATATTGTGGCAGCAATTCTCATGATAATATACCAGATCGGATCGTTCTTTATGGGATCGGACGCAACACTGCATTATATTTTCTTCTCCGTGATGGAGATCCTGGGAAATGTCGCAATAGTCATACTTGCAGCGAAATGGAAGAGGTAATAACAAATGATATATGAGATTATCATCCGTGGATATATTAGGGATACCTGGTTTGAAGAGCTGGAAGTAATTAAACAACCGAATTCCACTACCATACTCCGTGGTAAGCTCATCGATCAAGCCTCACTATATGGTATTCTTCGAAAGATTAATGATTTGGGCATTGAACTGATATCGGTCAACAGCATAGAGGAGTAGATGTAAATTGATAACAATAAAGTTTATGAAAGGAGAACAAAAATGCTTCCTAGTAAAAAAACAGCAAGATTAGCAGGACTCCTGTGGTTGCTTATGTTCGTATTTGGTCCCATCGCACAGATTATTCGTGACAAATTATTCATAGCAAGTGACATGGAAGCCACTGCTCATAATATTAGGGCGAATGAATTTTTATTTCGTATCGGTTTTGTAAGTGATTTAATCATGATGATAATTTTCGTGTTACTGCCTTTGGTATTATACAAGTTATTAAGTGAAGTTAATAAAAACCTATCCATTATTATGGTTATTTTTGTTATGTTAGGCACATCGATTAACATGATTAATCTACTAAATGAATTTGCAGCTTTACACTTGTTAAGTGGAGCGGAATACTTAAGTGTCTTTACTGACGCTCAGTTGCAAGCGAAGGCTATGCTATCTTATGATTTGTACTTACACGGCTATGAAATCGCAAATATATTCTTTGGTTTATGGCTTATTCCGCTCGGACTTTTAGTTTACAAGTCAGAATTTCTCCCGAAAGTTCTCGGGATTCTGCTAATCATTGGCGGCAGTGGTTTGCTGATTAATGTTTTTGTGCATTTCCTATTTCCAAGTTATATGATCGTAAACATAATTCTTTTAGTGCCCCAGACTTTAGCAGAGATACTGTTTACTTTGTGGATATTGATTAGAGGTATTAATGAATCGAAAGTAAGGTTGGAATGATGTCTCTGATGTTAATATAGATAAACTAGTATAAGTCTCATTGTGTTTATAAGCATTTATATATAAAGATGTTAATGTTAGTAATAGGGAAGGAGTTAAAAGGATGAATTATATTTTAGATAATGAGTCATTGAAGTGCTTGATAGTGGTGTATTCATATCACCATAAAAATACGGCAAAGATAGCTCAAGTATTCTCGGACATTCTTAATGCCCCGACAAAGACACCGGATCAGGTAACAAAAGAGGAGCTTGAACAGTATAATCTTATAGGGTTTGGTGCAGGTATAGACAGCGGGAGGCATTACAAACCAATTTTGGACTTTGTGGATAATCTGGCGGCAGTAAAGAAACAGAAATGTTTTATCTTTTCAACAAGTGCTATTCAAGGTGAATTGAAAGTTAAAAATGACCATTCATTACTTAGGGAGAAATTGACTGCAAAAGGTTTTGACATTATCGATGAATTTAGCTGTAAGGGATATAATACAAACAGTTTTCTTAAGTATATTGGTGGAATGAACAAAGGGAGACCGAATAGTAAGGACTTAAAACATGCAGAAGAGTTTGCGTTAGGATTAAGAAGAAAATAAACAGCCATTACCTTGGATTGGTAGCTCGATGCATTTTTCAAATAGTATAATTATTCTTAATGATCGACAGTTGGTAGCTAGATTCCTTTACTACTGAGTGTTGCATCGACTTCCATGCAGATAACGGAAAAACCGTGATTCCAAAAAACCACGGAATCACTTAGGAAGAATAAAACATGCTCACTAGTGGGTTCGCATTTTTATTCTTCCTGACTCACTTCTGCAATTACATAACGAAAAAAGATCTATGTCACAGGTAAAACTGTTACATAGATCTTTTTAAATTAAGCGGATAACAGGAATCGGATACATGAGAAAACCCGGGAATTCCTTATTTAATGCTTGTCAGGTCGTAAGGACATGGTCGCCAAGCCCAGTATTTATAAAAGGAGGATATACCGTTATAAGCATTTAGGAGACTTTTAGTAGCCTAATATACTAAATGTGTAGATAAGATTAAAATTAAAAATGTAATTTTCGACCAAATGTTCCGACTACTAATTTTTCGACAATAGTTGTAAAATATAAGAAAATAAATTGAGGGAGGATAATCATGGGATCAACAGGCAGTGGAATGTTTGGAACTTATCATGGAGAAGGAGAAGGGGCACTTCCTGGAGGAGGTATTGGAAGTGATTATCAATGTCCAGTTTTATTGGAAAACATTAATCTAGAAGATGTGGCGATATCAGAATATTTTAGTAACCATAGCAATGTACCAGAATATGGAATATCCATTGAGGCTTATGATCACCTTGTAAATAAAAGATTAGTGGTAATTTCATCTGACACAAAAGAAGTATTAGGAAATATACCTGTTAAATATAACTATTTGAATTTGTGCATTAAAAAGGGAATACAATATTGTGGAAATGTTATTTCATCCGGAGTAACTCCGATACCCTATATTGTGGTGAATCTTTATGCCAAATAAGAAGATATTAATAATAGGGGAAGTATTTGTTGATCAACACCTGGATATTCAACATGGGGGAAAAAATATAGTTAGGTTAGGTGGAATATTCCATGCTATTAGAGCGTGTTCTGCATTTAACATTGATTATGCGTTTGCATACTATGCTCCCGAATATTTAGAGCAGGATATAGAAATTTACTCTAAGAAATTAAATTCAATGGCTATATATAAATTAGGGCTAATAAACAGAGCGCCTAATGTATTTCTTATTGGTGAATCTGACGAAAGTGGAAATCAATTGTATGAAAATATATTATGCGAACAAGCGAGTTACGTAAAATGTACTGAGGTAGTTGATGCAATAAAAAGTTATCAGCCAACTGATATAATTGTTTTTCCAGGAAGATATGATATTAAGGATATTTTAGCTAAATTATCAGGATTTAATGGAAAATTACATATTGATCTAAATTATGATAGTGAATACATTTTGGATTTTGATTTTAAAAATGTATTTACGGTAATACTTTCGACATCTTCAATAACATTTGAAAAGTATTTTAAGAATAATGATTATTCTGAACTTATTGATTTATTCAGAAATAAAAATATATGCCATCTGCTAATCAAGGAGAATAGAGGTGGTTCATGGTTGTATAATTATAATGAAAAAAAAATAATTGAAGCACCGGCTTACATAGATAATGTTGTTCATTCAGTTGGGGTTGGAGATGTATATGATATAGCCTTTATCTTTGATAAATATCCAAGCGAATTTGGTAAAAATATGCGTTTGGCAGCATGGGCTTCTGTTATTTATGCGAAAACTATATTATTTGATTCATTCAAAAACAATATAAACCTATTATTAAATAATGCCGATGAGCAAGTTGAGATGAATGGCATTAGAACACCATGGAATTCGAGAAAAAAACATAATATTTATATGGCTGCTCCAGATTTTGATTATATCGATAGAAAAAAATTGAATGAATTAGTTGACTCATTGAGGTATCATAATTTTGTACCTAGATTACCTATACGAGAAAATGGACAAAATTCAGATAATGCAAAGCCACATGAAGAAAGAAGTATATTTGCCAAGGATTTGGAGTTATTAGAATCTTGTGATTTAATGATTGCATCACTCCTATATAATGACCAAGGTACGTTGGTTGAAATTGGAATGTTTAATGCTATGAAAAAACCAATAATAGTATATGATCCAACCAGGATATTAAATAATTTGTTTTTAAAATATTCCTGTGATTACTATTGCCAGAGAAAGAGTGAGGTTATAAACGCAGTTTTTGAAATCATATGCAAACTGGAGGGATTATATGAATAATTACGATGGTCTATTATTAGCATCTGGAGGAATGGACTCGACAGTCTTAGCTTATAAACTTGAGCAGGAAGATAAGAACTTGATTATATTGTTTATTGATTATGGACAGCATTGTAAAGAAAAGGAATACGACACGTTATTAGAAATAATTCCCAAGAGGTACAAAGAAAATATAAAGGTTATAAAGATTGGTGATGTATATAGGGAATCTCATTCAAGAATGATAATTGAAGCTAATTTATGGAGAGATAACGTAGCTGCAGAAGACCTGTATCTTCCATATCGTAATATATTATTTATTGCATTAGCAGCAGCATATGCTCAATCAATGGGAATTAAAAATGTTTACACTGCATTTATAAATAGTAATCATGCCAAAGAAATTGATTGTTCGATGGAATTTTTTACAAATTTAGAAAAACTATTATATGATTATGGTTCAATCCAAATAAATATGCCTTTTCGAAATATGACTAAAACCGATGTTGCTCTATTGGGATTAAAGGTTAAAGCACCAATAGAGAGAACATATTCGTGCCAAGTAAATTCTAAAACTCCATGTGGAGCTTGTCCAAATTGTGTAGACCGTTTAATAGCAATGAACAACATTTTGGGAGGTTAATTTTATGGATAAAATAGATGAATCTGTAGTAAAGGTTATATCATTAATTAAAAAGTTGCCGAGTAATTATTTTGAAGATAATCAAAGAGTTCCTTATTATAATATGCCGGCAACAATTACAGATGCTATACTTCAAGCTGGAATGAATTATAAAAGAGTTGTTTATCCGAGAATATGTAATATATTAACCAAATACGCGGATTATAAAACTACTTGTGATTTCATTATATTATTCCAAACATATCCAATAGAGAAAATAATAAACTGGAAAAATATAAATAAACAAAATACAATATGTGAATTAGCATGGTTTTTGTATAATAATAATATAAATGATGAAAAACAATTAGCTGTTTGGCTGAAGAGTGAAATTAATCAGGAGTCTTTATTAAAAATTAAAGGTGTAGGATATAAAACTATAGATTATTTAAAATTACTGTCTGGTCAACAATCAATACCAGTTGATAGGCATATGTTTCAGTTTTTAGAAATGGCTAATGTAATAACAAAAAGTTATAGAGAAGCAAGTATGGTTTTAAAGAAGGCAGCGGAACAGCTTAAATTGAGCGAAAGCTTATTGGATAAAATATTATGGAATTATATGTCTGAGAAGAATAATCAACATTTAATTGTACATTCATTAGAAAAAATCGTATAAAAAGTCATAAACACCTAAATATGTGTTAAATAACTTTATTGCATAGAATTCTACGGAGGATATAATATGCTGTTAGGTAATATTGAACTTCCACGCACAAAGGATTTAATTGAATCAACATATTCTTCTATATTAGCTCCTTTTGCTACATCTATAGCAAAAGATAATAGTAGGGATCATGAAGAAAAAATGGGCAATAATGAAAACCGGAGTTCATTTCAAAGAGATAGGGATAGAATTATTCATTCTAAAGCCTTTAGAAGATTGATGTATAAAACGCAAGTTTTTGTAAATCATGAAGGGGATCATTATAGAACACGCTTAACACATACCCTAGAAGTTGCACAGTTTGCACGAGGAATATGTAAATCATTGGCATTAAATGAAGACCTTGCGGAAGCTATTGCATTAGGACACGACCTTGGTCATACACCATTTGGACATGCTGTAGAAAGATTTTTGGATTCAGAGTTAAAATCTAGAGAAATGGGTAGATTTTTTCATAATGAGCAAAGTGTAAGAGTAGTTGATTTTATAGAAAACAGAAGTAGTGAATACTGTGGGTTAAATTTAACAGCAGAAGTTAGAGAAGGAATACTAAAGCATAATGATGATTTTAGTGGAATCTATGAGGACTTAAATCCAGGAAAGCTTTGTTCATCTTTAGAAGGACAAATTGTTGGATTGGTTGATACAGTTGCGTATATTTGCCACGATTTACAAGATGGTATTGCATCTGGACTAGTTGAAAAATCACTACGAGCTAATCCGGATTTTAAAGAAAAAGTCAATGAAATAATTAATATAATATGTGATTTAACAAGTTTAAAAATTGAAATTAATAATTTACATAATACTTTTTTTATAGATGATCTAATTCATAAACTTATAATGAGTATAACAGAACAAAGTGTTATTAATTTATCGGATAATAAGGTCTTAAGCCTTGAAGATGTACATAAGTTATCTCAAGAAGGAATTAGATTAATAACGTTAAAGAAAGATGATGATAAAAAATTTAAAAGACTTAGAAAGTTAGTTTATGAATCAATTTATGGAATGAACACAATTCAAATTATGGATAGTAAAGCAATACTGGTAGCTACAGATTTGTTCAATGCATTCACTGAAAATCCAAAACTTCTTCCACCAGAGGAATTTTATAAGTATATGCATATAAATCGCTTTAATGATTATAAGGGATTTGTTAATAATGAGATTCATGTAATTTGTGATTATATTGCTTGCATGACAGACAGATTCGCACTAGAAGAACATGAACGAATTCGTAATCCACGAATTAAAATTTAAGGAGAAGTATATGAACAAATTAGAAGGCTTTTTAGCATTACGAAAATCTGGATTACCGTCTGTACCATGGCAAGAATATCGTAAAGATACGGAATTAGATAATAAAATACTATGGACAATTAGAAGTGCAGTTTCTCAAGGGGATGACTTAAATCTTCCGCGTAAAATTGGCGTAAAAGCAGAAGAAGCAAAAGCTTTTGCGGATTCACTGTTATCATCTCTAAATAAAGGTGATTTGGTTTTGTATTATCCTTATTTTATTGCTATGAAGAGCGGTGTAATTGAAGTATCTGAGAAAAGAGTAGTAATAGAGGCAGTAAAAGAGGATTTATGGAACCTAGTAACTAATAACATTAAGGATGTTACTATAATTTTTGAAAATGATGACTTAAGGTTTGTCGGAAATTCTGATTTCTTATCCCAAACAGAGTTGTTTGAATTAATAGATTATTGCGTAACAATAAAAAGAAAGTATAGAGACTTACTAATAAATGGTGATTCGGTATTCTTAGAATGGAGTTATGCGTGTAAATCAGATATAAATAACGAAAGTATAGGTGAACCAAAATTAGTTTTTTATGAAATAAGAACCGTATAGAATTTTTATTGAAGACCATAGCGATGGAATTATTAATAGGTTAAAGAACCTCATATAGTGATCGTGGTCTCCCTTTAGTCACTAATAATAGATACCAAATAGTTTCTATAGCTGATAACGGGTAACCCAAAAGCCTTGCCCCAAACCAAAGGGCAATCTTCACAAGAATCAAACTGCTCGTCAGTGGCCCGCGTTTTATTCTTGCAGTATTCACTACTTATGGTTCACACAGTAACGCGGATAACGGGAAGTCGAACAACGTCTTTCCGAAAAAGCAGGGAAAGCCGTCGCAAGAAAAAGGCATTTCGCCAGTGGGCTCATGCTTTTTCTTGCAGTCTTCGCTCCTTATGGTTCATACAGTTACAACAAAATAAGACTCATGCCACAAAATAACCTGTGTCATGAGTCTTATTTATTGTAAGCGGATAACGGGAATCGAACCCGCCTCTCAAGCTTGGGAAGCTCGCATTCTACCAATGAACTATATCCGCATAGTTCTATTTTAATCACTAACTCAAAAAAGTCAATATCCATAAAATAAAATAAGACTAAAAAATAAAAATATGGGAATAATTAAATTGTAGCAATGTACAACCGAGGGGTTATACGTGGGGTGATTAGTGTCGCTTTAGCAGTACCTAAGCATGAATTCCATTGGCTATTCATGATAACTGCCATAGTGCAATTTTCATAGGTAGATAAACGCCTTGGGCAGAATTTGTATATATTTGGCTGCAAAATAATTCGAGCAGGTAAAAGTGATAGGTATAATTAAAATATTATCGGAGAAGACTATATTTTGAGGTGATAATAGTGAAAAAGAACAAATTTACCGAATTTTTAAAAGGAAAAGGTTATTACGTGTTATTATTTGTCGGCGTGGTAGCAATTGCTGCCGTAGCGGTTATTGGATCCCAGTTGTCTTCAAAGCAAGAGCAGCAGGATAACGAATTCGTGGATATCAATGATGTTGATGATAACATAGCAGCCGAGGATGGGGATTATGAGTTGGCTGAGAATAACCCGATATCGGAAGGGATCGCCAATAGTGAAGGCGATGCTTCATCCGATGTTGCTGCTAATGATGACTCCGCAAATACTTCTGCGGATAATAGTACAAACCAGGAGGTTGCTAACAACGAGGACATGATTGAGATGGAAGGCTATGAGGAGGACGATGTAGCTCAGGGCGAGAATTCAACGGACACAGCAGCAGCTGAAGATACCTTGGAGACCGGTACCACTTCTGCTCAGAATGAGACCAACGAGACGGCGGAGAACCTTTCCTTTAGCTCAGATGACACTCTAATGTGGCCTGTTATGGGAAATGTCATCATGAACTATAGCATGGATCATACCATCTACTATGCAACTCTAATGCAATACAAATGCAATCCTGCCATCGTCATTGATGCAGAGGTTGGTACCGAAGTGAAGGCTGCGGCTACCGGAGTTGTCACAAGCGTTGAAATGGATAATGAAGAGACCGGTATCACGGTTACCATGGATATCGGTGACGATTATAGCGTGGTTTATGGACAGCTGGCAGATGATATGTCTCTCGAGGTTGGTGACCTGGTAAATGCAGGTGAAGTGATTGCAACTGTTAGTCAGCCTACCAAATATTATTCCGTGGAAGGCAGTAACCTGTATTTCATGGTTAAGGAAGGCGACCAGACGATAAATCCCATGTTACTCCTTCGCTGATATAGCAGAAGAATGATAAATGAACGGCGCTTATCGCCGTTCATTTATTATAGATACAAAATAAGTGAGGGCTATGAAGACGCATCTTCGTAACCCTCACTTATTATATTATTTACTCAATTGTTCAGGTGTCCGGATGAATGTTGCTATAGTCTTGGTGAGCTATTCATTGACCAGATAGCCCTTCTCCATCAGGGCCTTCTCAATCCGGTCCAGTGTCTCCTCTGAGTCAGCCACCACCGTATGCTGGTGGATGCCATCGGTCAGATCCTTTAAGGGTACGATCTTCTTCTCCTTAACCTTTTTCACAAAGTCATAGACATCCTGGCGATTACGAATCGTGAGGGCAGTGGCGATATCCCCGTAGATTTCATGATTCACGACGACATCCAATATCTTCCCGCCATTGTCAACGTAGGTACAAAGTTCATCCTCAATCTGCTCCGTGGTGTGGCGAACCCGGATGATGCGCTTGGCCTTCGGCTCCTCCGAATGATAGATCAGGTAGCCCTTCGTGGTAGAGAAGATATTAAGGCCTGTGGCTCGAAGCAGAGTGATATCCTGCACGATTACCTGTCGGCTGACGCTAAGCAATCGGGACAGCTCACCACCGGAGATAGGCTCCGACTGTTCATTCAGTATCTTCACAAGTTGTTCTCTGCGTTTTGTTCCTTCCACCTTTGGCTCCTTCCTCAAAAACTGTTGAAATAACTTTGCATTTCCTTCATCTTCATATATAATAAAGGTTGTTCATTCTGAAAATATTATTTATCATAAATTTAGAGCGTATTCATAAGCTCTTGCTCTGATCGCTTAATACAAGCGAGCTTGCTATGCGAGTGATCTTCTCGCATTATGCTCACTACGCTAATTATATACTGACAGGGACAAAATGGCAACGGTTTGCTATAGTTTTTTGAGAAAGGCATAGGTGTAAGATGTTTCGTTTATGGGCTAAGATGTTTACTGAAAATAGAATGATTAAGGATATGGTGGTCTGTAACGATGACCCGACTCTACGAAGGACGCAAAAGGTATTTGCTGCCATCGATGAGGTATGTCATACCTATGACTTATCCAAACCGATCTGGTTAAAGCCCACCATTGCTGACTTTAAGAAGCATGACAAGGCGAGATTCACCAAGGATAATTTCATCGACCAGATTGATTTTGATTATTTGGAGATACACGTCATAGAAGAAGACTAGCTCGTTAGTCTTGAGATGGTTTTGGTGGTGGCGTTTTGAGCTGCATCGAAGATGCAGCATGAGGTGTAGAATGATGAGTAAATGGATCCGAATGGTAGGCTTCCTATGCGTGATATTACTTCTTATGATATTACTGACGGTCTACCTGCAAGAAAGAAATGAGACGGACTTATTCAAGCAGGAGACCCCAAAGGATACACTTGCGAAGGAGGAAGAACCGGAGCAGAATTCTGAAGCATCTGGTTCCTCTGAGACAGCTTCCGGTGAGAAGGATTTGGAGAAAATTAAGGAAACCGAGGAACGCTCAGGGGATGAAGTTACTATGATAGATAATAAGGATCAACTAAGCATGGAGCAACAGGAGGCAGCGATGGAGACTGGCGGACAGAATATGGCAGAGTCCTTCTATTATGAGGAGCTTACACAGGAGATTAAGGATCGAATCAATGGGAAATCCTATGGTAAGAACTGCGATGTACCTTATGAGGAGCTGCGCTATGTCAGAGTACTTCATTGGGGCTTTGATAATCAGACGCATACCGGGGAAATGATTGTGAACAAGGCCATTGCCGAGGATGTCACCGAGATATTTGCCGAGCTTTATGAAGCGAAATATCCCATCGAACGCATGGAATTGGTGGACGAATATGATGCCGATGACAATACCTCCATGGCAGCTAACAATTCCTCTGCTTTTAATTATCGTGTCATCGAGGGGACCAAACGAATCTCCCTACATAGCTACGGAATGGCGATTGATATCAATCCTCTCTATAATCCCTATGTTCATGAAGTGGACGGCGAGAGGACTGTAACTCCGGTAGAGGGAGCCATGTACGAGGATCGCTCCCTGGATTGCCCTTATTATATTCATGCAGAGGATATATGCTATCAAGCCTTTATTAAGAGAGGCTTCACCTGGGGCGGAGACTGGAAGAATACGAAGGATTATCAGCATTTCCAGAAGGTGCTCCCCGAGGACTAAGGGAGTCCGCCATTGATTTATGAATTTTAAAATGCTATAATACAAAGATAGACACATATCGAGCGAATCGACAAAGGATAGGGGTAATGGCTATGAGAGAGATACTATTAGCGGATTATGACAAAGTAATGTATGAAGCTTTAGTACGAACATTACAGGAGAGCTATCAGGTATCACCCCTCCCGGCGGCTACTGAATTAAAAGACTATTTAGTACGTAATAAGGTAGAGCTGGTGCTCTTAACATTATCCGAAGACGATACAGAGGGCTTCAAGCGATATGAAGAGATTAAGGATATCCCAGAAATGACAGGCAAACCGGTTATTTTTTTGGGTGAACAGGGCAACACTTGGATTGAGGAGAAGATATTATCCTTCGGTGCCTTGGACTATATTGTCATTCCGGCCACAGCGGCGATGCTTCATAATCAGCTGGAGAATGTAATTGAGCTTTATACCCTTCGAAACAATAAAAACTATGTAGAGAAATATCAGGATGCGATTGCCTTCAGCTTCGCAGAACTGGTGGATTGTCGTGATGAGACCACCGGCGGACATTTGAAGAACACAACTCAGTATTTCCACATCTTACTGGAAGAAGCCATGGCTAACAATTATTATAAAGACATCCTGGAGCAGGAGGATGTGCGGGATCTGCTTCGTTCTGCAACCCTGCACGATATCGGTAAGATCGGTATCAATGATGATATTCTTCGTAAGGCATCGCCACTTGATTATCATGAATATGAATATATGAAGACACATACCACCTTAGGAATGCAGACTTTTGAGAAGATCATCCGTGAGACCGGAGGCACTAGGTGGCTCTATCTGGCGAAGGACATCGCCTATTGCCATCATGAGCACTGGGACGGAAGCGGATATCCGGGCGGTCTTAAGGGGGAGGAAATCCCGATTTATGCAAGAATATTATCCATTGCGGATGTATACGATGCATTAACCTCCAGCCGGTCCTATAAGGATGCCTATACCCATAAGCATGCTATGGATATCATCCTGGAGGAGAAGGGCAGAACCTTCGATCCAAAGCTGGTGGATCTATTCCTCGCAGCCAATCAAAGATTTGAGGAAGCATTGCTTCTTAGAAATGGCAATTCGAATTAAGAAAGGAAGTAGCCTATGTCATATACGGCACTTTATCGAAAGTTCCGACCCGACAATTTCTTTGACGTAAAGGGACAGGAACACATAGTAACAACTCTGAAAAATCAAGTTAAGGCCGGGAGAATCGGACATGCCTATCTGTTCACCGGAACCAGAGGAACGGGTAAGACCACTGTTGCCAAGCTTCTGGCGAAGACAGTGAATTGTGAGAATCCGGTGGATGGGAACCCATGCAACGAATGTCGGATGTGCAAAGGAATTACAGCTCAGACATCGATGAATGTCATTGAGATTGACGCTGCCTCCAATAACGGTGTAGACAATGTCCGTGAGATTGTGGAGGAGGTTCGGTATTCCCCGACGGAGGGTAAGTATAAGGTGTATATCATCGACGAGGTGCATATGCTGTCAGCAGGTGCCTTTAATGCACTCCTGAAGACGATCGAGGAGCCACCGTCCTATGTAATCTTTATCCTGGCTACCACCGAGGTTCATAAGATTCCGGTAACAATTCTGTCCAGATGTCAGCGATATGATTTTAAGCGTATTACCATAGATGTCATCTCGGAGCGTATGGCCGAGCTGATGAGAGAAGAGAATATCGAAGTGGAAGAGAAGGCCCTGCGTTATGTGGCAAGAGTTGCGGACGGCTCTATGCGAGATGCGCTAAGCTTATTGGATCAATGTATCTCCTTCTACCTGGGCAAGAAGCTGACCTATGACAATGTACTTGAGGTACTGGGGGCTGTGGATACCTCCGTATTTGCGAAGCTTCTCGGCTGTATCCGTGGGCAGGACGTTTCTGCTTGCATTAAGCTGCTGGAGGAGATTGAGAGCAGCGGTCGTGAGCTGGGTCAATTCACCATTGACTTTATCTGGTATCTGCGTAATCTGCTGTTAATAAAGACGACCGATGATATCTCCGATATGGTAATCGAGATATCGACTGAGAATCTTGTGTTATTGGAGCAGGAAGCCAAGACGATGGATGAGGTGACACTGATTCGATACATCCGCGTCTTCTCCGAGCTGTCCAACCAGATCCGTTATGCGACAAGAAAGAGAGTACTGATTGAAATCGCATTGATTAAGCTGTGTAAGCCGGAGATGGAAGCGAATCTGGATTCGATAGTTGACCGGATCAAGCGATTAGAGGAGAAGCTGGCGAAGGGTGTTGTGGTTGAAGCCGGTGCGCCGTCCTCCCACGCGGGAGCTTCCGACAAGGATCAACAGGTGAAGAAGCAGCCTATTGTCTTACCGGAGGCACTTCCGGAGGATCTGAAGCAGGCGGCAAATAATTGGAAGAGCATCATCAGCCAGATAGGGAGGAAGGCTCCTGCACTGGCAACCGTGCTCCAGACAGCTACTTTAAGCGTTGACGGTAATCAGGGCCTGCAAATCGTAGTAACCGAAAGTATCGATAAGGATATGATTGAGCGGGAGACTCATCTTCAGGTGATTAAGGATACCATCGCCCAGATGCTTCAAAAGCAGGTGCAGGTCAGCGTCAGGTATCTGGATAAGAATAAGGAACGCCTGGACGAGGTGGTAGATTTATCTAAGCTGGTAAAGATGCCGATCCAATACGAATAAATAAGTATACCGATGAGGTTTGCAGCATAGTAGTGAATTATAAAAAAGCATAATTAACACTATGCAAATGTTAATTCGCTTAAGAAGATTTGTGTCTGTGTAAGCAAAGTATAAAAAAACACGCTTGGCAAGAACAATTCCAAGAGTAGGCATGATTTGGTTTATGATAGCAGGACATCATCAATGATGGACTTCTGTTGAATATAAAATGATGAATGTGATGAATGAAAGGAGATATATAATGGCTAAAAGAGGTGGATTTCCGGGTGGAGGTATCCCGGGTAATATGGGTTATCTGATGAAGCAGGCACAAAGAATGCAGAAGCAGATGGAGGATAAGACAAAAGAGCTTGAGGATAAAGAGTGGGAAGCAACATCAGGTGGTGGTGCGGTAACTGTCAGAGTATCGGGTAAGAAGGAGATCTCTTCCGTTAAGCTAAGCAAGGAAGTTGTTGATCCGGATGACATAGAGATGCTCGAGGACTTAATCGTGGCAGCAGCGAATGAGGCACTTCGTAAGATGGAGGAGGAATCCTCCGCAGTAATGGGCCAGATAACCGGTGGTCTTGGCGGACTCGGTGGCGGCCTTGGAGGCTTTCCTTTCTAATGGATTATTATAGCAGTCAAATCAGTAAATTAATAGAGGAGCTGTCGAGGCTTCCGGGAGTTGGCACGAAGACAGCACAGAGACTGGCATTTCATATCATTAATATGCCGGAGGAACAGGTTGCCGGACTTGCAGGCTCCATTGTCGATGCGAAGAAGAACATCCGCTACTGCAAGGATTGCCTGACACTGACCGATAAAGAGCTATGTCCGATCTGTGCTTCACCGGGACGTAACAAGCGTCAGATCATGGTGGTTGAGAATCCCAGAGATCTGGCGGCCTATGAGAAGACAGGCAAATATGAGGGTGTCTATCACGTTCTTCACGGCGCAATCTCCCCTATGCTGGGAATCGGCCCTACCGATATCAAGCTGAAGGAGCTGATGCTGCGTCTTCAAGGAGATGTGGACGAGGTCATCATTGCAACCAATTCCAGCCTGGAGGGTGAAGCGACGGCCATGTACCTGAGCAAGCTTATCAAACCGGCTGGCATCAAGGTCAGCCGTATCGCCAGTGGAATTCCGGTAGGCGGTGATCTGGAATATATTGATGAAGTCACGCTGTTGCGCGCGTTCGAGGGCAGAGTGGAGCTGTAGGGGTATGCTTGGTTTTTGTTACCCATTAAAAAGCTCTTTCAACAGGCAAATACAGTCTTACAACAGGCAAATATAGTATTACAACGCAGGACAAAGCCGTGCCCCGTGCACCTCTTTCTCCTGCGTTTTTCATGAACAAAAGAAGGAAGAAAGGCAGGAATAGAGGCAGGGAGCAGGAGGAGAATACGGGGAATAGGGATTGGGATTAAGGGAAAAAGAGAGAGGAAAAGGCAGGAGATAGAGCAGGAGAAAAGGCAGGAATCAGGATACAGGAGTAAGGAATTAGGATAAAATTATGAACCTAACTCCTCGACACTAATTCCTTGTTCCTATCTTTTTACACCTAACTCCATGAACCTAATCCCTTAATCCTATCCCTTCAACCCCTTGCAACTTCCATGTATTTGCATGAAATGCGTATGAAGCTGAAGGCAGAGACTTCTGTTACCATTACGGTAGGTGATAAAGTGAATGCATTAAATACCATTTACGCGACGATTACTTCGCCGGGAAGGATTCACTCTGCAATCTTACCGATTATAATTTCAGGTTAATACGCCGAGATGTTGCTGGTAGTAGCCTCATGATTTTTTCGATTGTCCATAGTGATATTTCTCCCTCTGATATTTGCTGTAAGTATAGCAAACACAGTGGGAGACTACACTACGTCATCTTTTGAGGCACTTACTTAAAAATGTCCTCCGTCGATTTCAACGGCATTTACTCCATGAATAACAACCGTCTTATCTTCCGGAACATATTCATCCGGAAAATGCACCATGACATTTCCTTTTTCCAATTTATTTTGCAACACTTTTATTTCCACATCTGCAATCGCTTTATTTGTTTTAATTGCCAGACATACCGCCTCCGCTGCTGCCTGCCCCGTCAGAATTGCAGGTGGAATAACTCTGAGCAAATCCCATCCATATCCTGTTCCATCAGCACTTCTTCCGGCTGTAATAATGTTAGGATAATCTCTTCTTGTCAAACAGCGTAGCGGAACCTCAAACAAATGATCTCTATGTTCAAAGTCGTTGATCGCACATACCGAATCATCAAAATGACGATACGCATCCGAAACCTTCAGCGAATAATCGCCGCGAATATGACAGGTGGTTCTGAATTGCGGCATTCCCGGAGTTGTTACCACCTCTCTTGTTTTTCTGTCTGTTTGTTTCAGGCGTTCTAAAATTAAAAGATGGTTCCTGACAATATAATCCGTCACTTCCTCACTGGTAAGTCCTGACCAACGGGGTACGTCATCGGGCTGACCGTCCCCAAACAGATTAATCCCGCCACCGCTAATACCGGTATAAATATGTCGGATATCCCCTGTTTCTACCGCTTTTTGACAACTCTCTAAAGTTACCATTTTAGCGATAAATGTAAAGAAATTCTGACCGCTTACGGTCGGTATGCCACCACGTCTCAACACATCACAATCGCCTGTAGCATCAATCAACATATCGCATGCATAAAATTCGGTTCCACCCTTGCTTTCGGTAATCACACCCTTGCAAACGTTACCTTCCATAATAGGATCTATCGCCATACAATCAAAAAGGATATCTGCTCCGCTTTTAGTGATCTCCTCTGTAAGCAGATATGCAAATATGGCCGGAGAATACCTTTGCACATACCTGATATTTGTTGGTTCACCCGGTTCACCTTTACGCCAAACCTCCGGAATTGTGTCCCATCCCAATTCCGCACTGAGACGCAGCCACTTTTCTGCCAATCCGAATATGATTTGCTTACCTCTTCCGTTACACATAGGTACAAATAAATTAATCAATCCAAGTGTCCCCAGCCCACCAAGAATATTACTTTTTTCCAAAATCAGTGTCGAAAACCCATTTTTTGCTGCACTGACTGCCGCTGCCACTCCTGCAACACCGCCGCCACAAACGATTATGTCGTATTTTCTCTTTATCGATAATGTTTTGGAATATGTGATTGATGTCATATTGATTCATCCTCCTCTACTTCTTTATACATTCTCGGAGTCTTGAGCCCTTGATTTATAAGGCTTTCAGACTCTATTTTTATAAAATCACCCACTTTTTTGCCGAAAACGCTTGACAAATATCCAGAAATTTGCGGCGAAGCCGATTAAATGTAATTTATTTTTTCGACTGGAGGCGATTTTATTGTTACCTATTATTTCTGGCGGTCATTCCGCCTATCAGGATACTTTTGTATCCGCGTTTCTTAAGTATTATCCCGACCCCAATTATTATTTCATTTATCTTGAAAAAAAAAATAATCTCTAGTAAAATGAAGGTATAAGTGGAAAGGAGATTTACCTCATGTCTATCCATACTTCCTGCCATGATAAATCCAACTTTATGCCGCAAAAATATCTGCAGGTTAATTCCTGTGGAAAAGAAATTCATTATTATCAGGCCTACCACGTTGTTCGAAAAAACGGACGCTTAGATTATCTGATACTGTATATTCTTACCGGAACTTGTACCGTAGAATATCAGGGCACACGTTCTGAACTTTCCGCAGGTGATTTTGTACATTATCTTCCCTATGATAAACAGGAATACTTCTTTAATGCTGATCAAGACTGCAGTGCCTTTTACCTTCATTATACCGGAAATGACATGTCCTCTATTTTAAAAGAACTGCAATTTAAAGGAGGTGTTTATCACTTTCCTGTTTCAGAAAAAATCATTACCACTTTTAAAGAAATTGTATCTGAATATCAACTTTGTCCGCCTCTTCATGAACAGGCAAAAAGTGCATTACTGCTATCCTTGCTTACACAAATTGCCCGACAGATAAACTATGGCCATTTGCGTTCTTCTCAGATAAACGATGTCATCTGTCTGATGAAGTCCAGATATGACCAAAAATACGATGTTCTGGAATATGCCAATTATTGTACCTTAAGTCCTGACAGATTTTCTCATAAATTCAAAGAGGCCACAGGATCTTCTCCTTTGCAGTACTTTATAAACCTAAAGTTGGAAAAAGCCAAAGAACTTCTGTCCTATTCTGATCTGAGCATTACTGAAGTAGCAGAAAAGATCGGCTATGACAATCCTCTCTATTTCAGCCGACAGTTTAAAGCTCATATGGGATATTCCCCCAACAAATATCGAAAAACTCTTCACTTACAAAGGGAGTCCTGATCATAAAATCCGGCTCCCTTTTCCTTATATTACCTGGTGTTTCATCCACTTCTACCTCACCCACGCCCTAAACCATAAATGTATCTGTAAACCCCATGAATACACTTAAAAACTGTTCCAACAAAATCGGTCAAAGCATCACAGCCAATTGGGCATAGTTGAACGCATTCTCTCTAGTTTCATACATAATCTCCTAAAAATTCTTGGTTCTTTTCAATAATTTCATCACACATATTTTTTATCTCATCCAGAGAGCATACTGCCGATGTCAAGGGATCCATATAGACTGCCTGATATACCATTTCTTTACTCTTTTTCATTGCAGCCTCAACCACCAGATTCTCAATACGTGCCGTTGTATTGACTAGAATGGCCAGATGTGCCGGCAGTTCTCCTGCAATAGTCGTCTTAAAACCCTTTCTGTCAGCTACTACCGGAACCTCTACACAGCAATCATAGGGAAGGTTAGGAATGGAACCGTGGTTCATCACATTCCCATTGAAGATAAACGGTTTTCCATCTCCCAGACGTGCGTTGAAAATATCTGCCGCATATTCATGGCTCTTTTTTGTATCTACATCTTTTGCAAGATAATCCTCATATTGCTTCCACCAGTTTGCTTTTCTTACCAGTCTTTTATTTAAAGAAAAGGCATGCTCTCCCGGATTCCAGCTTGTTTTTTTTGTACAGTATTTTTCAATAAGATCCGGACGTTTTCTGAACCACTGGTTATACTCTGAATTATGTCCGCTGGATTCTGTAACATAATATCCCAGTTTCAAAAACATTTCATTGCGAACCTGTTCCTTATCAAAATGCTCCGAATCTTTTAAATACTCTCTCAATCTTGGATAAAGATCCTCACCATTATGGGAAAGCTTCGTATAGAAAGCCTGATGATTGACACCTTTGCAAAGATAGTCTATTTCATCCACGGGAATATCGAGCCATTCCGCCAGCATTTCTATTGTTCCCTGTACACTGTGACATAAACCGGTTACTTCTACATTTGAGTATTTCTGCATTGCATTGCAGAGCATTGCCATAGGATTCGTATAATTCAGAAATACCGCTCTTGGACAATAGGTTTCGATATCTTTACAAATATCCAGAAGTAACGGAATATTGCGCAGTGCGCGGAAAATACCAGATACACTTCGTGTGTCTCCTATATTGATATCCACACCGTATCTCATCGGGATCTCTATTTCGTGTCTCCATACATCCACATCACCATTAAATACGGTACAAAGTACACCATCTGCTCCCTTTAATGCTTCCACACGATCTGTTGTCGTTAAAATCGTGCATTTCGGACATTTCATGGCGTCTTTAATTTTATTGCAAATCTTGTCCATATACGCCAAGTGATCTGGATTAATATCCATTAGATACACTTCGCAGTCTTTGAAAGCATCAAACGTTAATAAATCTCTCAGACAGCTTGTTGTAAACTGTAAGCTTCCAGCACCGATAAAAGTAAATTTTTTCATGACATCAAGTCCCTTCTTTTTTTTAAATTATAAAATAAAAAGAAACCGAGATACATGCACATAACAGGCTTATTTTTTACTTATTTCGCTGTTTTTGTCTTATGACAGCAAAAGTAGCCTCAGCCATAGCAGAGCCATATGTATAGACGCTGAAGATTTTCTCATTATCATATTGTATAAGACGATTACACCGCTGGATTTATAATTTATTTTACTTTCATCATGAAAACTTTACCGGAATATAAATCATATATACTTATTATGAAGTAACCAATCACTGGTTCAACAAGGAGAGAAAGAACTATCACCTGATTGACACTAGGACAATTATATCATGGGCTTAACTAAGCCTATTGAACTAAATTTATTAAGTTGTCAAGGTACATACATTTATGTATCTTAGATATATTATAGAGGAGGAATATCTATGTTATTTATGTTGATTGTCAAGTCTTCCAAGAATTCAGAAGACGGAAATCTACCTAGTCCAGAGCTTATGGAAGACATGACGAGGTATAATGAGGAATTTGTTGGTGGGGTAAGGAATCAGAACTTCCTTTTTCGCGTGATTGTTTTTTCAATTCTATTTCCTCCTTTCTTCAAAACAACTAATCTTTACATGGTATGTTGTAATCATTCCCGGCTCCAGGAACTTTAACATACCGGTCTTCCTCATAACATCTCTTCCATCTGGATAGCAATTACCACACTCCAACCCCAATGCATAGTCCCGGACACCCATCATCTTCCACTCGACAAAAGCATCCAGTTCATTGGTATCATATGTGATCTCCAATCCTATGTCTAATTTAGGCTGATAGATGGAAGCTTTCCCCCGCGCTCCTTTAAAACTATGATAATAGCATCTTTCTTCATAACCTACAGTTGGTTTTTCCATTGTCATCCAATGGTCTATATCCTCTTCCGCATGACTATCCCTAGCTCTCACTTCATCAGAAGGAATGTCTACAATGCTTTCCTCATCCAAAAGAGGATAGCCCATATTCAGATGATACAGTATTTCAACCGGCTCCACTCGATCTCCTGCGTTCTCAACAGTATCAATAATCTCAAATGAATTGTCATTCAGTGATACTTTGATGTCACGATACATACGCAACTTCCGGCCAAAAATCGTCTCGTCTTTTGTAATAGTATGAACTATTAAAAAATCAGACTCTTCTGTCCAATAAGCTTGTTCACAAGGGATGTTCGCAATAGAACCATGTAACGGTAGGACTTCTCCTTCATCTACACAAGGAGCGCCTACTGCCTCCAAACCACATGTAGTCAAAAATCCTGCGGTGAATGAATTTAACCAGTTGGTCGAAACATTGTCATAATATGCTGGTGCCACATAACCACATGGAGACATATAGCTCATATTAAGGCCACGGAAACGAAGTCTGGTAATATCACCACAACGATCTGGTGATATCGTCAACTCCAATCCCTTCCCATTATTTACTTCGAATAGGCGGAGACCATCGCCTTTTCCTCCGATCAGACGATGCTCTTCCACCCCGTAAAGCTGGGAATCATGTCCTATATAAGGATTCATGTGTTTTCCTCCCTTGCTTCTTAGTCCATGTTGTACTTTCTTAACATACTCTTTTCAAACTCTAACAGGTATTTTGCCTCCGCATCAATTGCTGCTTCACAAGGACTTTCAATCAGATCACGATATACATGGATATCACGACCTACTTCTCCTCCCTGCATTACAAAAGGCTCAGATACGATACGACCAGTGTAACCGATTTCAGAAAGAGCTCCAAAAACCTCATCCCAGTTAATATGACCTCTACCTGGCGCACGACGGTTGTTCTCACCTGTATGGAAGCTCTTCAGTCTGTCTTTACCTACCAGACGGATCGCATCACCAATACTATCTTCTTCGATGTTCATATGATATGTATCCAATAAAACACCAATGTTCTTACTATCGATTTCCTCGATATAAGCCAGCGCCTCTTTTGCAGTGTTGATCAGACAGGTTTCAAAACGGTTAACTGCCTCTACACAGTATGTAACACCACAATCCTCTGCTACCTTGATGATCTCACGCATACTCTTTACACTCTGCTCCCAATATGGCATTTTGGTATCAAGCAAGCCTGCTGGAGTTCCCCAACCTGCATAACTAACGCCAGATAACAAGGTTCCACCACCGACCTTCATTTTGCGGATAATATTTTGCAGATACTCTACACCGCCCTTGCGGATAGTTTCATCCATAGAAGAAACATCGTATCGTGGATCCAGACCCAAGCTATAGGTCAACTCAATGCCAACCTCGTCTGCTAATTTCCGTAACTCACGAATGTGATCATCACTCATTTCCAGTAATGGCTGTGCCTGAAACTCCAGAATATCAAATCCGATATCCGCTGCTTTTTTGATATACTTCTTATGATCAGCAGCCCAACCTTTCTCCCAGAAGTTCATAAAAATACCTAATTTATTCATGTTCGACCTCTCCTTTTTACTGATTAATAGTTTTTAAACGGATAACGTTCCAGGACAATGGCTTTAAAGTAGCCTTACATAAACCGTTTTCTACCTTAACATCATCAGCCACTGACATAACGATTAGGTAACCAGCCTTTCATTTTTACTTTAACGTTAATTTGAGTTTCAAAAAAAATTAAATCTGTACTTCTGTGTATCCTAAATACTTGGATAAAGCTTCACGAATCTTTCTTACATGATCGCCTTCTGTAATGATGGCATGATGGCGGAAACCTTCCTCACTCATATGACGCAACTTTTCCTGCAAACCAGGAAGTCCCATAACACCATATGTACCAAAGAAGCCTTCATTCACCTTAATATCGAGAATTTCCGCTTTCTCTACAAAGTATCGGAATTCTCCGTTTTCCGTACGCATTCCACAGATTGTAATCTCGCATGGCTTAATCTGACCAACGTTTACACCCCAAGAACAGTTCTCACCTTGTGTCTTGGTAAACATCTTGTGCTCCTCCATATGTCCAGGTCCGCACAGTAGGTCGATTGGAAGAGGTCCGCAATGGAACAGGATACACTTGTCAGGATCAGTTCCATAATTGTTATTCACATCCAGACATCCAACACCAGTTTCAGATGCAAGAGCTAACGCTAACATTGCAGGTGCGTTGGTCGCATCTGTCTCACAAACTACAGGAATCTGGCGTTTGTTCAGAATGCCCATTACAGTACAAGGTGTGATCTTATACTCGTACTGTAACTCACTCCAGCATCGAATAGCCAGTGCGTCTAATTTCATTTCCCCTACTAACTCTTCCAGCGCCACACCCAGTTTACACTGATTCACAATAGCATAAGAAGGAGCATCGCATGTATTTGAGATTTCTAAAATATCCTTTTCCCAATCGGTCAAACGTGGATCGTCCTCGGCTATTGCTTTCATGCGGTCAAATATCTGAGTCAGATCATATGCCTCTACTTCTGCTCCTCTAAGTTCCATGGCTCCCTCGTCATAACGAACACTCTTGAACGCAGTCGTTCTGGCTCCCAGTACTCCAATTCTCATGTGTTTCATTCTTTTTACGATACGACAGATACCAACAAAGTCTGCTAACTCTTTTTCAAATTCCTTGCTAAGTGGATGCATTACAAATGGCTCTCCGGATACAAAAGAAACATTCATCTGCTTTAATACTGCGCATAATCCCAACTTTCCAGCAAAAGCATCTCTACGATTGGCAAAATCCATCTTTCCTAACTCATCTGGATACGCCTGAAGTAAGATTGGCACATTTACATCCTTGATGGCTTCCTTAATACCATTCTCATCACCAAAGTTTGGCAGACAGATGATCAATCCATCGTAGTTTCCATAATTTCGTGCCAGGAACTTTGCGTATACTTCGCCTTCTTCTCTTGTCTCTACAGCTCCGTATCGAGTCAGAGACGCATCCATCATCAACGCCTCAGCGCCAGCCTTTTCCACAGCTTCTGTCATCTCCTGACGGGCAGTTTCAATAACAGAACTTGGGAAGAATCCACGATTCGCTATTAATATTGCTAATTTCATGTCTATTTCCTCCTTTTATTTATCACTTTAACGTTAATGTAATGTTATCATTTATAACCAAATTTGTCAATATAGAAAATCCGTTTTGACAATATCTGCTATTACATGTATAATAGAATTAACGTTCATGTAAGTTAGTTTTTGCATGAACAATTCTTATGCAGGAGGAAAACGATGTGGCAATCACAATAAAGGATATTGCCGAAGAACTGGGGGTTTCTTTCAATACTGTCTCCCGTGCACTTCGCGATATGCCGGATATCGGACAAGATACCACCCGATTAGTAAAAGAAACGGCAGCACGTCTAGGATATCGCAAAAACTTTGCTGCTAGCTATTTAAAGACTACGAAATCAATGATGTTAGGAATTATCGTTCCTGATATCTGTAACCCTGTCTTCTCATATATGTACAAGGGTATCGAAAAAAAATGTTCAGAGACTAATTATTCTCTCTTGCTTGGCAACTCGAATGGAAACCCAGAGGAAGAAAGTTCAATCCTAAACAATATGCTTGATCACGGTGTAGATGGAGTCTTTTTGATCCCAAACATGAAAAATACCCAGTCCTACACTCAACTAGAGAATGCTCGCATCCCTTATGTAGTACTGCAGCGTAAATTTGCTGATCTTTCAACAAACCTGGTTCAGAGTAACGACTATGAAGGTGGCTACCTTGCAGCTGAACATTTGTATCAATTAGGGCATCGACGCTTTTTGTATATCTCCGCACATTTATATATTTCATCTGCATTGGACCGTTACAATGGGTTCATGGCATATTTAAAAGAACAGAATCTGGATGAATCCGTGGTACAGATTCTAGAATGTGATAGTACCAGAAGTGGCGGCTATAAAGCAGCCAAGAAATGGTTAGAAAAGCAAGCCGATTTGACCGATTTATCTGCTACTGCTATCTTTTGCTTTAGTGACTATGTAGCATATGGTGTATTTTCTGCTATTGCTAAGTTCAATCTGCGGATACCAGAAGACATTTCTGTTATCGGCTATGATAATAATGAATACTCTGATATGACTTCTCCTGCATTAACTACTGTAGATATTCTTCCATATCAGATAGGCAAACAAGCATCAAAGATTATGTTTAATTTAATCCAAAATAAAGAGACAATAAACGACCACATAGAAGCAGTTATTTCGCCAAAACTTATCGTTCGTAACTCTACAAAACAAATTGATGTATAGGCTATTGTGCTATGTTTTCTTCATTCGACACTAATATGGACTATGTTTTCTTCAATAATTGCCTTAAGATACTGAAATATATAACAAAATAAAATAAGTACCATGTTTACTTCAAATTTTGTTGAAGTAAACATGGTACTTATTTTATAATATCGTTGTATTTATATAGATTTTAAACCATCATTTGGCTTCAATGCAGACCTAGACAGGGACTAAACCGCCTCGTCTTAGGTCTGTTTTTAAAAGAGCATAATATTGATTCCTATTTCACAATTATGAATTGATTGTATTAGCATCCGGATATAGAAAAGAATTGCGAAAATCCTTAGGAGTAATAGCATACTGTCGCTTAAAGCAATCGCTAAAATATGCTTGAGAATTAAAGCCACAGCTTGTAGCAATTTCAGAGATTGGCAAGGCAGTAGTTACTAAAAGCGATTTAGCGGCTGATAATCTAATTTTTATAAGATATTGATTAGGAGTAGTATGAGCCGTTGCTAGAAAAATTTTATAGAAGTAGGAGGAGCTTAAGCAACAATAATCAGCAATTTTCTGGACGGTGATAGGCTCCATATAATATTGCTTCATATATTCTATTGCAGTACTAACAACGGAGTGATTTGTAGTTGCTATGTCTGTAGAAGGATTTTTGAGGCAAGTTTTTTTGATGCTGCATAAGAAAGAGATAAGCTTTGCTGCAGCGCTAATATCACTATCTGGCTCAAAGCTGAGTGCAGTGCTGCAAATATCACTAAGCTCAGATTGCAGCTTATCATATCCTACATTCATATGGAAACCGCAGATAGAACGTATTAGCTCTTGAATTGCTTTATCGTGAGTACCAAAATGGACATATATTGCAGTAAAATGAAGGGTACTCTGTCGTTTGTCTCCGGGTTGGGCAATCAACAGGTCTCCTTTTTTTATTGGAAAGCTATTTCCGTTAATATGAGTAATTCCGCCATCCTTGGTAAACAGCTCAAGTTCATAATCTATAACGGTACGTAAATTTGTAATGGTATTAGAGGGATATTTTTCGGGATTTGAAAATTTATCTTCTGATTGGAATACTCCTGCTGAAGAGATGATAGGAAGATTTGTGTACATAAGAACTCCTTTTGAGTGATAAAAAAGATAGAATATCTAAAAAAGTGTATTGGATACTTATAGTAAGCACTTTGGTTAAATGCTAACATTATTGTATCAGAATAAGGTCATAAAAGCAAATTCAAAGAGGAGAAATATTATGAAATGCATTTGGCTGGGGCAAGCAGGGCTACTTTTTGATTTTGATGGAGTTGTTGTTATGATCGATCCCTATTTGTCGGATAGTGTAGCGGCAGTAAATCCAATGAATAAACGACGAGTAGAGGTGGATGATAGTTTTCTTGGAATAGAACCTGATATATTGATCCTAACGCATGATCATTTGGATCATACGGACCCGGATACACTGGAGGTAATATTAAAGAAAAAAGAAGGCATATGTGTGTTGGCATCGCAGAATGCGTGGAAGCATGTGAGGACCTATGGAAATAATCATAACTATGTTATGTTTAATCGACATACAGAATGGAGCTATGGAGCTATTCACTTTCAGGCAGTTCATGCACAGCATAGCGATGATTATGCTATGGGAGTACTGATTACTTATCAGGACAAAACCTATTATGTATCCGGAGATACATTATACCATAAGCAGGTTATCGAAGACCTCAAGAATACCGGGAAGAACCTGGAAGCAGCATTTATACCGGTAAATGGGGTAGGTAATAACATGAATATGACAGATGCAGCGAGATTTGTAATGGAAATTGGTGCTAAAAAGGTTGTCCCGGTGCATTTTGGATTATTCGATCATCTGAATCCAGGTGAGGATTTTGCTTGTGATAAAAAGGTTATCCCAGAAATTTATAAGGAGGTAAATATTTAATGAAAGTAACAGACATTAAAGCATTTACAGTAGACTGTTTTCGTACAAACTGGGTGTTTGTAAAGATTTATACGGATGAAGGCATTACCGGTGTAGGGGAAGGAACACTGGAATATAAAGAGAAAGCTTTCCTTGGTGCATTAGAGCATATTAAGGAATACTTGCTTGGTCAGAATCCGCTGGATATTGAACGTCATTGGCATAGTATTTACCGGGACGCGTATTGGCGCGGAGGTCCTGTATTAATGAGTGCACTGTCTGCAGTGGAGATGGCATTATGGGATGTTTTGGGTAAATCCTTGCATACACCCGTATACCAGCTTTTGGGCGGTAAGGTAAATGACAAGGTGAGAATTTATGTAAATGGATGGTTCTCCGGTGCAAGAGAACCGGAAGAATTTGCAGAGAAAGCTAAAATAGCAGTACAGCGTGGGGTAACAGCTATGAAGTGGGACCCATTCGGTAAGAGCTACCTTCAGATTTCTAATGCAGACCTAGATAAAGCACTTCGTTGTGTGGTGGCAGTAAGAGAGGCGGTTGGCAATCAGGTAGACTTATTGATAGAAGGACATGGACGTTTCGATGTTCCTACAGGTATTAAAATAGCAAAGGAGCTAGAGCAGTTTAAGCCGATGTTTTTTGAGGAACCGGTACCACCGGATAATTTAGAGGCACTAAAAGCGGTAAGAGATAAGTCACCGGTAGCAATATCAGCAGGAGAAAGATTATATTCCAGATGGGACTATCGTAAACTATTTGATTTAAGAGCAGCTGATTATATTCAGCCTGATGTTTCTCACGCTGGTGGTATCATGGAATTAAAGAAAATCGCAGCAGAAGCAGAAAGCAGATATATCCCATTTGCACCACATAATCCAAGTGGACCGGTTGCCAATGCTGCTACGTTACAGTTAGCAGCAACCTGTCCAAACTTCTGTATCCTGGAGATTATGTACAGTGATGTAGAGTGGCGAAAGGATGTAGTAAATGAGCAGCTTGAGTACAAGGATGGTTATATAACCATACCTGATAAGCCGGGTTTAGGTATTGAGATTAACGAAGAGGAATGCTTAAAGCACCCTTACCAAACACATACATTAAGGCATTATTCGGGAGCACTGACAGATATTCGTCCTGCTAAGTCAGAGTTTTATTTTTAAGGAGAATTGTCATGAAAAAAAGTGTTTTTATTACAGGAGCAGTAGTTAATACAGGATTTGGCGTTGCGGAAAGGTTTGCAAAGGAAGGCTATGCAGTATTTATTGGAAGCCGCAGGGTAGAAGCTGCTGCAGAGGCAGCAGCAAAAATTACCGCGAAATACGGTGTATTCTCCAAAGGCTATCAAGTTGACAGTACTATGGGTGAAGCTGAGCTAGAGGAAACTTTTAATGATATGAAACAAAAAGGTTATTTGTTGGATTGTTTAGTGTTGAATGCAGCAAACTTGGGTATCAAGCAGGAGTTCCTTACAGTAAGTGTGGAAGATTTTGCAGATGTAATTCATACTAATATGATCTGGAATTTTATACTAGCACGTCAGGCAGCCTTGCATATGATGGAAAAGGGCAAAGGAAGTATTGTTTTTGTTAACTCAAATACAGCATATCGTTGTATCCCGGATAGAATTGCATACAGTGCTTCCAAGAGCGGTGCCCTTGGCATGATGCGTGCCCTTGCATTCGATTTGGGGAAATATAATATCAGAGTAAATGCAGTACTTCCCGGAATGATTAAGACGGACAGATGGGAAAGCAATTATAATAATTGCAGAAGTGCATTGTCAAATTATACACCTCTTGGGGATATTGCAGACTTTGAAGATATTGCAAATGCAGTATACTATTTTGGAAGTGATGCTTCCAAGAATACCACAGGTGCAGAGCTAGTAGTAGATGGTGGTAATATGATTCAATTGTACCCAATTATACCGGAGGATAAACAATAGGATAGCAAGAGACAAAGAAAAGCATTCCATTCTATATATTGGAGACAGTTAAGTCCAGTAATTTTGTGGCATGATGAAACATAACCTTCAATGTCAATACAAGTGAATTGATCAATCGATTCACTTGTGTATCTGCAAAAGAAAGACGCGTTCTATCAGAATCAGTCATTCTGGAGCGAAAAACCAATGATTCATTTGTTGCCTCATTGGAATCACCAAGAGGAGGAAGACCAAACGGTCAAAGTATACGCCTACACCAATTGCGAAGCGGCGGAGTTATTCCTCAATGGTGAGTCTTTAGGGAAAGTGGATCTGAAGCCCGTTAGACATGCGGAATGGGACGTCATTTATCAGCCCGGGAAACTGGAAGCTGTGGGCTATAGGAATGGGAAAATCGTTGCGCGGGATATCGAAGAAACGACAAAGACACCATCGAGACTGGTCCTTCGAGCAGAAAAGGCCGATGATGCCGGTCCCAACGAACTGGTTGTCTTGTCCTGCTTTGTTGTGGATCAAGACGGCAAGGAAGTGAAAAATGCGGAGATCGAACAAATTAGCTTTTATGCGGAAGAAGGCGCAATCGTAGTGGCTACGGGATCCGATAATACGGATCACGTTCCACCTAACATCACACAGCGGAGAATGTACGGAGGCAGGGTTTCTGTACTGGTACGCCATTCAGAACAAGGAAACGCTACTGTTTACGCAACATCTTTTGGATTACAAGGAGGAAAAATCAATGTTATTAACTCGTGAACAACATGAACTGGCTTTAAAGAACTCGAAATTTATTCTCGAAAAGCTCGCCGAAGCAAAGCCAGGTGACAACATCGTTATGCTGGGCGACACCAAATCTTACGAGTATTCGTATCTGTTTGCGGAGTGCGCCAGAAAACTGGGTATGAACATCTGTATCATTGACGTTGGGATTTATGGCGGAGATGAAAAGTACACCAAGCTGCCTATTATGGAGCCTGTAAAGCAAGCAGTATTGCACGCGGATATTACGTTCATGGTGACGCCGCAGGTTCAGACCGGCTTCGATTACTTTATCGGTTCGAAGAAGGAAGCAGATGCTGCGCTGGCAGGAAAAGGCGGAAAGCGTTTTATTTTGGAAATTGACGGTCTGGACAAATGGCAGATTAACGAAGAACAGGTCATGATGAACAGACGTCGTGCCGTAGCTCTTTATAATTGGTTGAAGAAGGCCGAAGAAGTGCACGTTACTACTGAAAAAGGCACCGATTTTTACGTAAAAGTTGGATCTGCTCCTGACGGCATGTACCCGGTCATGGGGATTATTCCATTCTATTCTGAAGTGGCAATTGTGCCTAGCTTCCACAGCGTTCATGGTGTAGTGGTGGCCGATGGTGCTACGGAGCGGGCGTATAATCAGCATGGTTTCCCCATACGTCCTAATCTTCCGGGGCAGTGCGAACTGTGGATGGAACCCCTTCGTATGGAATTTGAAGACAGCTATCTGGTTCGCTATTCCGGTAACCCTATTCAGGTTGCACGTCTGGATAAACTTATGCAAGATATTGATCCTAAGCCTGAACTTTGCGATGAACTTGGTATCGTTACCACCGATTCTATCGAAAACGGTATATACGGCTGGAAGGAAGACCAAAGCCATTCCATCGGCTGTGTGCACGTTGCCATCGGGAATAACCATCAGCGAGGTGAAATCATTCACTCAACCGAGCATATTGACTTTGATATTAATCGCCCTACAGTATCGGTAGACGGACACGTCGTGATACATGACGGCATCTTTGAGGATGAAATGATATTGAAGATGGGAGAACAAACGGGCGCATAGTGTGTCGGGTGGTGAAGACTGCTTGTATAAACGCAGCATTTTCTCACGACCAATAAGCCGTCAAGTAAAAATTGTAAGTTTTTTGATTTTTTATCGACGGTCAAATTTTGACCGTCGATTTATATATATTGGCATTGGAAAAAGTGAATTGTCTACTTTGGGTAAGCCTATGGCGCTAATGAGGGTGCAGAAACAATCGGCATACTGGAAAAATGACAGAGGCCTTATTACTTGAAGTTGCTGAATGTGCAGAAGTTTGGGATTGTTTATAGTCGATTTGGAATAAAAAATATTTGCAAATATGGATAAAATGCCAATAAAAAAACGAAAAGCATCATCCAAAACAAAAAAATATCCCAATACTTTGCTTCATATTCGTTAGGCGAAAGATATCCACAATGACTATGAATTCTAACGGTATTGTAAAAAGCATCAATATACTGGAATACAAGACGATATGCTTGGTTATAATCAAAAATCTTAAATCTGTTCAGCCATTCTCTTTTTATCAACGCATGAAAGGATTCTATGCACGCATTATCCCATGGATAGGCCTTCTTAGAGTAACTCCGGCATATACCAGCAGTTGCTTTTATATAATCACTACTCACATACTGTACCCCTCGATCTGAATGCAAAATTAACGGGGTATTTACATTTCTTGCATCTTTAGCCCTATTTACTGCTTCAAAATTATTCATAATCGCTTATCTTCCTTTCATTTGTAGCATCTCCATAAATACATGAAGTCGCATTACCAGATTCAATTAAAACATCCTTTTACTTTTATCTCTACCAAACTTATGGCTTTATCTAATTCTTAAATTGGATAAAAGCCTTAAATGCGAGAGCTACTAAAAGAATTCCTTACCCCACCAACTAATTCCTCATTATACCTCGTCATGTCTTCCATAAGCTCTGGACTAGGTAGATT
>JAEZKL010000005.1 GCA_023415475.1 Bacillota bacterium
GGTCCTAAGCCGCGAGTTGCCTAGGGTCGACAAGCTGCATGCTTACGCTGCAGCTAATTCGTAATTATTGTTTGCGTTTAATTTTATTTCTAAGTTGATGACGCAGTCCTAGTCTGCGAATGGCTTCCACAATTTCAAAACCCCCGTCGAAACCAGTACAACCCCGTTAAGGTATGATTGTGATTATGAAGCAGGTTGCTATTGACATATCTGGCATAGCCCCTTCATAATATCCGGTTTTCAAACGCATAACTATCGTAATACATTTTAATCCTCGTGTCAAGCAAACAGCAACAAATTGATTTATTTGTTATTACCAGACTTACCAGTCTATCTCAGTGTTTCTATTATGAAGCAAATCAATACTTCATTACCTTATTAATAAGTCCTTCAAATCACTTTAATCTTAAGCTTTGCTGACAGACCGGTGGCTGTCTTTGCTGTCACAGTAACTGTTCCTTGCTTTTTGGCACATAATTCACCGGTTTTCTTATTGATTGTCGCAATTGCTTTGTCTGACACCTGCCAGGTTATCGTATCCTTTGTTCCGTATTTCTTCGCCTTGATCATAATAAGCTCACCAACTGTAAGCTCTTTGTTGGAAGCGGATAGCTTAAGGTATGGTTCCTTCACACTAAGCTCTATTTGAAACTCATAAATCACATTGTCCTGCATGACATGGATATATATGATCGCTTCACCCTTTTGAATCGGACTGATTACTCCATCACTACTTACCACGGCCACCTCAGGAGTATCAGAGCTATAGTAAACTTGAGCTTCCTCTGTTAACTGCTCCAGAAGGATCGTATAATCCTGAAAGCCGGTATATAACGTCTTTTTTGTTTCCTTTAACTGAGGAGCTATAGGCAACGGGGTTTCAGCAATCCGCTCACTGTAGGTAAAGAAGGTATATCCCGTATCCTTTCTGTCTACGGTACAACCAGCCCAGGCCATAGTACCGGTTTGGTAGTTCTGTTGTATTATTGTAACAGTATCCTCAGTAACATCTTTTACGATTGCCCAGTGGGTCCTTGCATTGTCTCTTACAATGTCGCCTACCTGCGGCTGCTCCGTGATCATAAAACTGCCTTTGCTATCGTATACCAATGGTGTACTGACCGTAGAATGAAGATTATATACACCAATTCCATATACCTGCTGATAAAACTTCTTGACAAAGGCCGCACAGCTATAGATCGGATCTGAGCCCGAATGGGCTGCATTCGTATAGATAGCCTCTACCGTAATTCCCTGATAGGTGATTGTATCCAATACCTGTTCCGGCTGAATCAGAGTAATCAACGTGCCGTTCTTCTGTGCTGCCAAAGCCTCCGTAGTGTTGATGCCTTCTATTATAGAAAACAATAGTATCCAAATGACTAAAATCGCTGTCAATCTTCGCTTCATGATCCCTGATTTTCTCCTTCGTATCCTTGCTATGCTTTCACTTTCGTTTCATACTAGTATAGATTCTTAACCTTAAAATCCTTCTCGGCTTCTCTGCGCTGGTCCTTCTTCGCGATGTCCTCGCGCTTATCATATAGCTTCTTACCACGTGCCAGACCAACCTCTATCTTCACGAGACTACCCTTGAAATAGATCTGCAGCGGTACCAGAGTATAGCCCTTCTGTACCAGCTGTCCTCCGATTTTGTTAATCTCGTATTTGTGCATCAGAAGCTTGCGTACCCGAAGCGGATCCTTATTAAAGATATTACCCTTCTCATAGGGGCTGATATGCATGTTATAGATATACATCTCACCCTTCTCAATCCGAAGGAAGGATTCCTTCAGGCTGCATTTTCCCATCCTAAGTGATTTAACCTCTGTTCCATGTAAGGCGATGCCTGCTTCGAACTTATCCTCGATAAAATAATCAAAATATGCCTTCTTATTGTTGGCAATCAGTTTAATATTTTCCCCCACTTTATTCTTCAAGACTCCTTTCCATAGGAGGCTCTGCCTCCACAAGAGCAAAATCAATGGTCCGTTGAATCTTATCGGCATTTACGACCTCTACCGTAACCATCTGCCCCAATTTATATATTTTTTTTGTATGCTCTCCGATCATCTGGTAACGCTCTTCATCATAGATGTAATAATCATCGTTCATCTCACTGACTCGAATCATTCCCTCGATGGTATTCGGTAACTCCACATACATGCCCCAGGAGGTTACTCCTGAGATAACACCTTCAAAGGTCTCACCGATATGCTCCATCATATATTCTACCTTCTTCAGCTTCTCTACCTCACGCTCCGCCTCCTCGGCACGACGCTCGGTCTTACTGGAATGGTTGGCCACTTCGAAAAGGATCTTCTCATAATGCTGAACTCTCTTCTCACCCAGCTTGCCGTTCAGATTCTCCTTAATAATTCTGTGTATCTGAAGATCAGGATATCTTCGAATCGGAGAGGTAAAATGGCAGTAATACTTAGCGGATAATCCAAAATGCCCTGTATTTGCCACTGTATATTTAGCCTGCTTCATAGACCGCAGGGTCAATCGGCTGATTAATGCTTCCTCCGGGGTATCCTCCACCTTGATTAAAAGCTTCTGCAATTCCTTGGGATGAATCTCCTCCTGTCCCAGCTTAATGCTGTAACCAAAGTTGTTAATGAAAATAGCCAGCTTCTTAATCTTCTCTTCATCCGGATTATCATGCGTACGATATACAAATGGGATCTCCTGCCAGAAGAAATCCTCCGCTATAGTCTCATTAGCAATCAGCATAAACTCTTCGATAATCTTTGTTGCCTTATTTCTCTCATAGGGCTTTATCTCAACCGGCTTACCCAGCTTATCCACAATAATCTTACTCTCCGGGAAGTCGAAATTAATAGAGCCCCTCTTATGTCTTCGATCACGAAGCACCTCGGCTAATTCCTGCATCAGCCTAAACATCGGTACCAGCTCTTCGTATTCCTTCGTTACCTCCTCGTCACTTCCCTCTACAATCTTAGCCACATTCGTATAAGTCATGCGACGGTCCGAGCGGATTACGGTCTCTGCAATCTCATGACCCAGAACTGTTCCCTTTGCATCGATATCCATAAAGCAACTCAATGCCAGGCGGTCTACTCCCGGATTCAAGGAACAGATACCATTAGATAATTTATGAGGCAGCATCGGGATCACACGATCGACCAGATATACACTGGTTCCACGCTTGAGAGCCTCCTTATCAAGAGGCGCTCCTTCCTTCACATAATGGGTCACATCCGCAATATGGACACCAAGATGATAGATATCGCCTTCCTTGCTTACGGTAATCGCATCATCCAGGTCCTTGGCATCCTCACCATCGATGGTTACGGTTGTAATATCTCTGATATCCTTGCGGTTTCTGATCTCTTCCGGATCAATTTCATCAGGTACGATATTCAGGGATCTCATAACCTCTTCCGAGAAGTCTACCGGTAGATCATAGGCACGGACTACCGACATAATATCAACTCCGGGATCATTCACATGCCCCAGTATCTCCACAATCTTCCCCTCCGGATTCGTGGTCGCATCTCCGTAGTTAGTGAGCTTAACCACTACCTTATGACCGTCAACCGCTCCCTTAGTGAATTCTTTTGGAATAAATACATCCTTTCCAAACTTCTGATTATCCGGGCGGACGAAACCGAAATTCTTGCTCTTCTCGAAGGTTCCGATCACCTGATTATTGCTGCGTTCCACAATATTTATTACGGCACCTTCTCTTCTTCGTCCGGTCTGTTCCTCCTTAATCGTTATCATGACCTTATCGCCGTGAAGTGCACCCTTGGTCGCATCTCCCGGAATGAAGATATCCTGGTCTTCTCCCTCAATTGACACAAAGCCAAAGCCCCTCTGCGTTCCTGAAAAGCTTCCTACCTTCACATCATCTCCGGGGATTCTATAACGTCCCTGACCATCCAGGATAATCTTACCGGATGAAATCAGCTGGTCCAGCACCAGCTTCAGCTCATGCTTTGCCCCTCTGGGCACCTGCAACAGCGCCAGAAGATCCTTAAATCTCATCGGTCTATATTCCTTGCTTGAGAACAGTTCTTCAAGCATTGATTTTTTCTCTTCTAAAAGCTCATTTTCTTTCATCTACAACACCTACTTTTCTTCCTGTAAGTTTTTATACCTCATGCCCATCGAGAGTACTTTCCATTAAAACGGTTTATTGCTTACTATTAGTATACCATATATTACATGTTTTAACATAAGAAATAAAAAAACACTCCGAAAAGTTTCAGAGTGTTTTGAACGCATTCCTATCTAATTGATTACCAATTCAAACATAAAATGATGGAAAGAATGATAAACGCTGCTGCTAAATACTCCGTTACTCGTTCAAGAGTACCTTCAACAGAACGTCCCTTATTCTTACTCCAGTAAGTCTCACCGGTACCAACCAGCGCACCGGATAATCCAGCTTGCTTGCCTTCCTGTCTCAGCACTACGAATGTCAATGCTATACACACTAAAATGTATATGATCTGAACGATTAGTTTTAAAGCTCCCATGTCTACACCTCCTAAAAACTAAACTCAATTCTACCATAGATTAGAAATTATTTCAACCTATTTTTTAATCAGTAGGGACTTTCCTGTCATTTCATCCGGCTTTACCATATCCATCATCTCTATCATTGTAGGAATAATGTCTGCAAGACATCCGCCCTCTGCTAAGGTATATGCTTTATCATAATTAACTAAGATAAACGGAACCGGGTTAGTGGTATGAGCGGTAAAGGGTTCATTGGTAGTGTAATCAACTAATTGCTCTGCATTTCCGTGGTCCGCACAAATGAACATCTGACCATCCACCTCAAGTAACGCTTCTACTGCCCTTCCGACGCATTGATCTACCGCTTCAATTGCCTTGATCGCCGCACCTTCGATTCCGGTATGTCCAACCATATCAGGATTTGCAAAGTTAACAATAATCACGTCATATTTTCCGGACTTAATGGATTTTACCAGGTTATCTGCAACCTCAAAAGCGCTCATCTCAGGCTGAAGGTCGTAGGTCGCAACCTTTGGAGAATTAACAAGGATACGGTCCTCACCTTCATTCGGAACCTCCACTCCCGCATTGAAGAAGAAGGTAACATGTGCATATTTCTCAGTCTCTGCAAGACGAAGCTGAGTCTTATGATGTGCAGCCAAGAACTGTCCGAAGGTATTGTCCAGGGAAATCTTATGGAACGCTACAATCTTATTCGGAATAGTAATGTCATATTCGGAAAAGCAGGCATAAGTAGTTTCGACTCTCTTGCCACGCTCAAAGCCCTTGAATTCCTCATCGCAGAACACTCTTGTAATCTCTCTTGCTCTGTCCGGTCTAAAATTAAAGAAGATAATAGAATCCTTATCCTTAATGGTAGCTACCGGTTTGCCATTCTCCTCAACCACGGTCGGGAGCACAAACTCATCAAATTTTTCAAGATCGTAGGAATTTTGAACCGCGAGTACTCCACTCTCTGCCTTCTCACCCTCACCGAACACCATAGCGC
>JAEZKL010000104.1 GCA_023415475.1 Bacillota bacterium
ACAGCATCCACTACACGGTCTGCCCCGATTTCCTTCGGATTCACCGCTCCGATTTTAATTCCGGTCTTGGTTCCGATACCGACAATCAGAGGAGTAATACCCAGATATTTTATAATTCCCGAGGTCAGGGAGTACATCAGCTTAGGCACCACACTGGCTATAACCACCGCTGTTATCTCCTCAATCTTAAGATTTCTCGCCTTTAACAGATCACACAGTACTAAGCCATATTCATCCGAAGTACGGGCTGTATTAGTAGTCAGACGAAAGCTCGCCTTCATATCATTTTCTTCAAATACACCGATGGTAATGTTAGTATTACCGACATCTACAACTAATAACATACTCAAAAATCCTCCTTAACACCTTCATAAGGTCATGCAAAGCATTGACGCGAGTTGTATTTATAACAGATCAGAAGCATTCTCCCCAAGAAAGAATACCTTATAATAAAGCTCCAATGCCTCTAGCAGCTCTGCTTTTTCTCTTTGAAGCTGCTTAATCTTTAAGACACTGCCAATCTCATCATACAGATAATCACTCTCTTCCGAATCAACACGCATGATTAGCGTACCATCCTCTTCAAACTCCAGGGAAAGAATACCTCCGATGTCCTCGGTAAATAGCACACACATAATCTTAAGCTCCTGCTTTATCTGCTCCGGCAAAGCCTGAAAATCTTCGTTAAGCCAGAACTTCTTCTCATATGCACTGCTCGCACATAAAACCACCTTATCCTGATACATATTAAATCCTCCATACCAACCTTCGATTATACCATTTGAATAATAATAAAGCCAAGTATTATGACTATAACTCCCATCATTATAAAGGTCAAGCCCGTCATCTTACGCTTCGGGTCCTTCGTCTGCTTCACTCCGTTTAATATATTAACTATTCCACCGGATATACATGCAGCCATAATAGCATAACGGTTCGTAGGATTCTGAAAGATCAGTATCAGAGAAACCATCAGAGCAATTCCCACAACAGTATTAATCAGATCTATTATATTGACCTTATTGTTCCCCGATGAGTATTCCTCTAATTGCTTCTTGAATTTGTTCATGTTAGTAACCATGCCTTTCTTACAACCTCAACCTGGCATAAGCTTATGCCAAGTCTATCTATTTCCTATCGTAGCGACCATTACTGCTTTTATGGTATGCATACGGTTCTCTGCTTCGTCAAATACTACATCAGCATGACGCTCAAACAACTCCTCGGTGACTTCCTTACCCTTTACGGCAGGCAGGCAATGAAGAAAGATTGTATTCGGCTTCTTGGTAAGCGCAAATAATGCATCATTTACCTGATAAGGCTTTAAGAGCTTAATACGCTCTGCTGCTTTATCTTCCTCACCCATAGAGCACCATACATCGGTATATATCGCATCCGCACCCTCAACTGCATTAAGCTCATCGGAGATGACTATTTTACTGCCAGAAGCCTTCGCGTATGTCTCACAAACGGACACAAGCTCCTTCTCCGGCCACAGCTCCTTTGGAGCCAGTATCGTAAAATCAATTCCCATCTTAGAGGCACCGATCATTAAGGCATTTGCCATATTATTGCGACCGTCACCGACAAAGACCAGCTTTAATCCTTTAAGCTTACCAAACTGCTCCTTTAAAGTCAAGAAGTCTGCAAGAATTTGCGTAGGATGATCTACATCAGTTAAGCCGTTCCATACCGGAACACCGCTGTATTTCGCAAGCTTCTCCACAGTCTCCTGGGCAAAGCCACGGAATTCAATTCCGTCAAACATTCTTCCCAGAACCCTGGCCGTATCCTCTATGCTCTCCTTGTGACCTAATTGTATATCGTTTTTACCTAAGTATTCCGGATATCCACCTTCATCCACACACCCTACAGTAAATGCACAGCGAGTCCTGGTGGAGGGCTTCTCAAATATCATGGCGATATTCTTTCCCTTCAGACTGCTACCGGTGATACCCATCTTTTTCTTTTCTTTCAGCTCTGCTGCCAAATCAATGAGATATTCAATCTCCTCCGGGGTAAAATCCTTCAAGGTTAATAAACTACGTCCTTTTAAATTCATAATATCCTCCAATCCGCTGTCGCAGGACAGCAATCAAATAATAATTAGCTGTTCCCTCAATCTTTTTAAATTATTATCTAAGTATAATTTTATTTATATTTATACTTTAATATGTTTATTTATACATTATGATAATTTTATGAATTTGTCAAGAAAAAATATAAAGCCGGACCGGAGGATGCATCCTTTGCTTACGCGCATATTGGAAAAGCTGCCACAAATGAAATCTCTTTCATCCTATGACAGCTTAAAGCATTCTTGTCTGCTACATTAATTTTTGTCGGTTACTTATATTTTGTGTTATTTTAATTATTTATCTGTTACTCTAATTATTATTCTCCCATGGCACAGGGGTTATAGGCGGTACGTCGTGAGTAATAAATTCAGCAATTAGGTTCTGCTCCAGAATCTCCTTTGAGGTCGTCTTTAGAAGAATAGCCTTATCATACTCTGCCTGATACTGTGCCGCATCCACAACCTCGTTAGTTCCTATCCTCCAAGCACGGCTGCCCTCAAAGATACCCTCCCTGGAAATCTCGAAGATAGTATCATTGGTAGCAAAGGAGCCCTCAAACAGATAGGTGGTAAATGCAACAAAGCCATCCGTTGCATTGGATAAATCCTGGCCCACGGTAAAGGTCTCATCCAGTGTTAAGCCCATAACATTAGCAATGGTCGGCATGAAGTCTACCTGTCCGCCGGTGGTGGTGATGGTCTGCTTTACCCCACTTCCCGGAACATGGATCATCATGGGTATATTCAGCATCTCGTCATAATCATAGGTTCTTCCGATAAAGGCATTCATTTGATCCATAATCTCATCCATGCCACAGTTCAGACCATGATGATCACCATAAAGGGCAATCACTGTGTTCTCATAGAGCCCTGCTGCCTTAAGATCAGCAATCAGTTGTCCGATTGCTTCATCTGTATAATGTACGGATTGAAGATAATCGCCAAACTTAGTCTCTTCATCCTCTTGCTTTAGAGTCATGGTACGATATTGATCATCGATGTCAAAGGGATGGTGATTGGATAGGGTAATCGCAAAGGTGAAGAACGGCGTCGTCTGCTGCTGCAATATACCAACCAACTGCCGAAACATCGACTTATCCGAGACACCCATGCCGATGATCTCATCCTGCTCCAGATCCTCCATGCTGTAAAAGTCTTGAAATCCCTGATTAGGATAAGCACTCTCTCTGTTCCAGAAGGTTCCCTCAAAGCCATGAATCGCAAAAGCATAATATCCCTGCTCACGCATCAGCCAGGGTAACCCGTGAAAGGTATTATCCTGAAACAGACGGTAGCTCTCTCCGTCATCTACCGGATACAAGCTGTTCATACTGGAGAACTCCGCATCAGCGGTATTACCCTTACCCGTATTGGTATAATAATGATCAAAGTATAAGGTGTTTCCTTCCACCAGACGGTTCAGGTTCGGTGTAATCTCCTGGCCGTTGTACTCTGCTCCGATGACAAAATCCTGAACCGCTTCTAACTGAATTACGATCAGGTTCTTTCCTTTTCCGATTCCCTGATACTTAGGAATCTCCGTATCGGGAGCTACCTCCTTCAAAACTTCAAGTATCTCCTCCTGCTCCATCTCTTCCTGATCCAGGTTTTCAGAAATAGTCTCATAGATATCGGTAACATGGCTGGTGAAGAATTCCATACTGTTCACACGCTCAATCGCCGCCGAATGAAAAGGATTGACAATCAGGGTAATGATCACAGCGGTTATTACATACAAAGCATATTTCAATTTTCTCCAAGGATAAATCTTCTGAAGAATTTCCTTGGTTGCATACTTCTTAAAGCTGTAATAAGCAAAGGGAATATCCAAAAACAACAGGAAGCTCGCCGGTATCATCGTAGCGATAAAGCTCTTCGGAACTGCGGTGACACTCTTCGCCTGCCAAAGCTGTCGAATGGATACGGTCTGGTTATAATAATTATAATACATGGTATCCGCAAACATCAGCAGACTCAGCAAAAAGTATACCGTCAAAAATATTCCTGTCTTGCGTTTCAGCCCGCTTCTGCCAAAACATATATAAATAGCCGCCCATACAATCAGACTAAGGACGATCATAACTATCTCCATACGATTTACTTCAATCAGAGAATAGTACACCGCCATCTTAAACACAAATAGGAAGGTAACAAAGTAAGGGGATGCGATTATTTCTTTTAACCTTTTCATAAAGCCTCCATAAACGCAGATTAGCGCAAACTCACCAAGTAGCTGACAACTTATAAATCAGGTTTATAATAGCGCATTGGCATAACATTATCAAGCGTCAAAATCTTAATTTTTTCTTAATCTAGGCCCTTTCTTATGTGCAATTTTACCTATTGGTATATAATTCAGCCTTCATAAGGAGCTATCAGTATCTGAACTCTTAAGAAATGCCACAGTCGGAAATCATCCACCCGACTGCAGCATTCTTTATACTATATATATTTATTATTGATTCATATCCTCTTTTCCAACCTCGGTAAGAGCCTTTACCATTCCTGCCAGCCCCTGAATCTCGGAAGGAATGATGATCTTGGTAGCCTTACCGTCCGCAGCCTTTGCAAAAGCCTCCAGACTCTTCAACTGGATAACCGCGTTACTTGGAGCAGCTTCATTCAGGAAACGAAGGCCCTCTGCCATCGCCTTCTGAACAGCAATAGTAGCCTCAGCCTGACCTTCCGCCTCGCGAATGGTAGCCTCCTTCTTCGCTTCTGCACGAAGAATTGCCGCCAGCTTCTCACCCTCAGCGTCTAGGATGGCCGATTCTTTTTTACCTTCTGACACCAGAATAGCCGACTTCTTCTGACCTTCCGCAATGAGAATAGCCTCTCTTCTCTCACGCTCTGCCTTCATCTGCTTCTCCATCGCATCCTGAATGGCTGCCGGAGGAATAATATTCTTTAATTCTACTCTGGTCACCTTGATGCCCCATGGATCGGTAGCGACATCGAGGGTCACTCTCATCTTAGTATTAATAATCTCTCTGGAGGTTAAGGTCTCATCTAATTCCAGATCACCGATAATATTACGCAGGGTGGTTGCGGTCAGATTCTCTATTGCCATTAACGGATTTTCAACACCATAAGCATAAAGCTTCGGGTCTGTAATCTGGAAGAATACCACCGTATCAATCTTCATTGTTACATTATCCTTTGTGATTACCGGTTGAGGTGCAAAATCCACCACCTGTTCCTTCAATAAAACCCTTTTTGCAACTTTATCAATCAGCGGTACCTTAATATGGATACCAACATCCCAGGTTGCCTGATATCCTCCAAGACGTTCCAGTATATATGCATTCGCCTGCGGAACGATCTTGATACAGGAAGCAAAGATAAGTAAAATCAATATTATCAATATTATTACCAAAATCTGCCCTAATTCCATTTTACTACTCCTCCTTATATACACTTACAATTAATTTCACACCGGTAATACCATGTATTTTAACCTTATTACCCTTTTCTATCCTAACGTCATCCATAGCCTTTGCAGACCATTCCTGTCCGTCAACAACGACCTGACCAACGGCGTTCATATTATCAATCGTTGCGGTAACCATCGCTACCTTGCCGATTACTCCCTCATAGTTTGTCTTCGTTCTTTTCGGATTAAAGTATCTCAACACTAAAGGTCTTGTAAAATATAATAAAACTATGGATACCACGAGGAATAAAATCAATTCCAACAGCAGGTTATCAAAAAACAGGGAGATTATGAATGCAACTAATGCACCGCCTGCAAACCAGATGGTAGTCAAACCAAGCGTAATGATTTCGATAAATATTAATATTGCGAGAATAAGAAGCCACAAAATCGAATTGGTCATCTAGATTCCCCCTTTCTTATCTATTTCCTATATTCTACTCGTTTCAGAAGCTTTCTTCAATAGAGTGTGTGGTTTTCTAATTTTATTTTAATATTCCTGAGAATGAACTCCAAACCAGTAAAAGCAAAGGCGTGCAATTGGCACGCCTAAATTATTTTAATACTATATTTTTCTCGGATATCAATATACCGTTCGGTTATAGCTGCTGATCCCTGTTTTCCTTCATACCCAGTGAAATTGTGAGATTACCGTTGCGGCACCTTAATGCATCGATCATTTCCTTCTCATTCAGACCGTATTTTAGGACAATATCATAGGTAAGCTCGAACAGTGTTCCCATATTACTGGTCTTAACCCTCATCAACTGAACATGACTGGTATACTTTGAAAATATCTCATCAAATACTCCTTGATAATTCATGTCCTCAGGAATAGTAATACGAAGTCTCTTTTCCTGTTGTTTGCTAATACCGAAGCCGCTCTTATTCACCAGTACAAAAACAGTTCCCAGCACAACGGTAACAACAGCACTCAAGGTCAGATAGCCTAAACCAATGGCCAGACCTACCGCCATCGTTAAAAACACAAAGGAAATATCCTTGGAATCTCCGGGTACGCTACGAAATCTTACGATTGTGAAGATACCCGCCATAGAAAATGCTCTAGCAAGATTGCCGCCAATCAGAATGATCACAACCGCTACAATGGTAGGTAATATTACTAAGCTTAACACAAAGCTTGCGGAACGGTCCTTCCTCGGCGTAATAATAAAGTATACCGTACTGATTACAAACCCGAGCAAAACAGCTACTGCAATACATACCAATACTTTTCCGAGGCTGATCGACAAACCTGAGGTTAATGATAAATCCTCAAATATGGTGTCAAACATTACTTCTGAACCTACCATTACATAATCCCCCTATACACACATTTTTTTATCCTTCGAAGTCATGGACAGACTGATCTCATTTCGCTGCAAGGCTCTCTTATATTCTTCTCCGTATTTTGAAAAGGTTGTTGGATAGATGTGATACTTAGACAAGAGCCTGGTAAACCACAGCGGAGCAGCCTTGGTCATCTTTGCCTCCATGATCCACATTCCGGCAGGCAGTAACAGCTCCCCGTAATTACCTCTGTCCAATCCCACATCATTACGTCTTGTTTTAATATTGGTATCAAAGGTAATTCGAAAGCTTGGATCCTCAATTCCAAACATCGCATTTCTATCATAGGAGATGTAAAGTGCCGGTGCTAGATCAGGATACCTCTGCAAGAAATAATCTATTTCACTGAGTATCTGTTCGCTAAGCGGCTTTTTCGCCCCCGGGCGTTGATGCTCTTTTATGTAATAATAAGCTTCCTCCAGATGCATGGAGGTACGCCTCTTATTTACATGACCGTTATATTTCTTCTTAATCTCAAGATATACCTTGTCTCTTGGACCAACGACTCCATAGCTTCGAAGTCTCAGCTTCTCCTTATAGATTGGCTTTTCGATTGATTTTCTGATGATTGCATGATCCGGAGTATCATAGTAGATATTGCAAATCGTATAATAATCCCCATTGCGGCTGAAGGCATCCAGCTCCATGTATTCCTCTAATTGAGGCTTAATTACCCGAAAGACTTCGTCCGTAATTAGGAACTTTTTCTCGGTACGATTAAAAACCTCAATTGCCATGATTGACATCTCCCTCATGATTATTTTCCACTAAAACTATCAATAATATCAAGCTGTAATACAAAACTGTTTGAGATCTATCTGTCTAAACAAATAGAATTGTATTATATTTTACAGCTGACAGCAAACCTTATCTGATCAAATTTCATATGATATATTGCTATTTATTCCTTCTCTGTCTTGCCGCTTCATACATCAGTATCGCTGCAGCCACAGCTGCATTCAGGGATTCTACTCTTCCCGCCATCGGAATTTTTATCAAGGTATCTGCCAGTTCGGAGGCTTGATTGGTTAAACCGTTCGCTTCATTTCCTATGATAAAAGCACATCTGTTTCGAAAGCTTCCCTCGGTGTCGTAAGGAATTCCCTGAAGATGTGCTGCATAAATTTCTATTCCTCGGGCTTTCACTTGCGCTATTAGCTCATAAAAGTTCTTAGCCTGATAAATGGGTACGCGGTATATGGAACCCATCGTCGCCCTGATTACCTTCGGGTTATATACATCCACAGA
>JAEZKL010000105.1 GCA_023415475.1 Bacillota bacterium
ATTATGATACTCCTTGATAAAAAGCGTATAGGCGCACAGGAGTTAGCAGATATGTTTGAAGTTTCACCCCGCACAATCTACCGCGACATAGACACTATCAACATGGCCGGTATTCCTGTTCGCGGGGCATCGGGAGTGGGCGGCGGCTTTGAAATCATGCAGAAATACAAGCTTGATAGAAAGGTTTTTTCGACTGCCGACCTTTCCACTATCTTGATGGGGCTTTCCAGTCTTTCCAACATGATACGAGGCGATGAACTGGTAAACGCCCTTGCGAAAGTCAAGAGTTTTATCCCATCCGACAGAGCGAAAGACATTGAATTAAAAGCAAATCAAATATATATAGATTTAAGTTCGTGGATGGGCAACAGGAACATACCACCATATTTAGAAATTATCAAAACAGCTTTACAGGAAAGCAAGCTACTTTCGTTTGAATATACAGACCGCTACGGAAATAAAACCGCGCGAACAGCCGAGCCGTATCAGCTTGTATTGAAAAGTAGTCATTGGTATTGGCAAGGATATTGCTATAAAAGAAATGATTTTCGCTTATTTAAACTATCCCGCACATCAAACCTACTAATACAAGAAGAATTTTTTACGCCACGAGATTATCAAAAACCGCAGTTAGAGTTTACTGATATTTTGGCAACTATGCAGGTAAAAATCAAAACTCGTATTCATAAATCTGTCATGGACAGGGTACTTGATTATTGCACTTATGAACACTTTTCGCCAGACGGTGATGAGCATTACATTGTTAGTTTTCCTTTTATAGAGAACGAATACTACTACAATATTCTTTTCAGTTTTGGGGATAAATGTGAGTGTTTAGAGCCGTTACATATCCGCACAGAAAGAAGCGTAGAATATATGATATAGCTACCATATACGAAAGTTAATATAAGGAGTAAGACGAAAAAGACAAACGAGTTGCCTTTACTTTTTATTCCATTCCAACTATCAAGCCTATCTTTAAACCATTGACAGGCTAGATTTTTGCCATGTCATACGCCGACGAGAGTGGGGAGCAGAATAAATCCTGCTCCCCACTCTCGCCGGCTTCATTATACTTAAAAATGGATTAGGTGTTCCATATTTAGCAATGCTTCTGCCTTCCTTCGTAAACCTTTATCATTCGTTTCGACACTTGGTTTTTCTATTTTCCCGGTAGACCAACAGAGATAATATTCCAGTACGAATCCTTTTCTTTATATTCTCTATCAAAGATCAAGGGTTCTTGTGAGCCACGCCAGGAATGCTGATCATTGATTCCCCATAATGTTACAGAGGAGATTTGATCTTTGAAATCAATATAGCACTGGAACAGTTCTTTATAGATCTGTGCTTGTTTTGCTGCCATAGCTGAATCTGGTGCTGGTCCATTACCATTAATCGATGTTGCAATATCAAGCTCTGTAATCTGAACATCATAACCTGCTGCAACAAATTTCTCAATTGTTGCTCTGTATTGATCCATTGGAGGGTATTCAATATTTACATGGCTTTGCATACCAATACCATCAATGTTACCAGCTGCTTTTGCATCTGCTAATAATGCAATGATCTTTTCAGCTTTTCCAGGATCATACTCGTTGTAATCATTGTAATATAACTTTATACCGGTACCCTCTGAAGCTTTTCTTGCATATTCAAATGCCTTTGTAACAAAGGAATAATCTCCATAAACTTTGTACCAATTTGACGATCCCATATCCATGGAAGAAACTACTTCGTTACATATATCGTAAGCATAGAATAGATCTGGATATTTATCTTTAATATGTCCAAATACTTGATTAATAAACTGTTCAAGACGACTATTCATAGTAGCTACATCTACATATGCACCATCAGCGTTAAATCCTTCTTTAAAGAACCAAGTTGGAGTCTGGCTATGCCATACGAAGGTGTGTCCCCTCATTTTTAAACCATTCGCTTGAGCAAAATCACAATATTTATCCATTTGAGTGAAGTTACATATAATAGCTCCTCCAGACACTGTTATAGCACTTCCAGATACTGTTGCGGCTTGATCTAATAATGCTTCCGGCTTCATATCATTTTCAGCAGTGATACTGTTGTATTGTGATAATAAATTTTCTGTATATTTCGCGTCAGCTAATCCATTCAAATGAACAGCAGCACCCATAAGGAATTTATCTTTATAGACTTCCTTTAAGCTATAGCTTCCAATACCTGCGATTGCTGTATCTAATGCGCTACTTGCTTGCAGCATTTCCTCATTGGTTGCCTCAGCCTTAGCAAGAATATCCTCAGCAGCTGCTACTGCTAGCTTAACTGCTTCACCATTACGGATGGCGTCTAAGTTCAAACCAGCATATTTCTTAATAACGCCCATAAATGTCATTACATCATTCAATGCATTATATGCTGCATCCATTTCGGCCTGAGTTGCTGCAGTATTAATTGCTGCTTTCGCTGTTGCTACTCTCGCTGTGAAAGCTCCAACTCCCTTTGTAAATCCGGATACATCAAGACTCTCAGCAGTTTTAACTAATGCCATTAGCTTATATGGATTTAGTCCGGGAACATCTCCGTGCTTTTTACCTGTAAGTACAATTTCACCAAATACAGCTGGGTTCCTCCATGCACTATCTGTAGTATCAAATAAAGTAATTGTTCCTGCTCTGCTCGATCCTATACCATCATTTACCTGTAATTCCATACCATAAATCTTATTGTTTGCTGCAAGATTCTGTAATTCAACTCTTGCTTCAATGATGTATTTTCCTTCCCCTGTCCAGGTTGCAGTATAGAATCGGCTGAGATTGCCACTTCCCGCTGACTGAGCATTCCCGTAATTAACTCTGAACTGTAAATCATCAGAACCATAAGAGGATGTCTTATCATTGTTCTCATCCAGGAATATTTCGATGGAATCCTTCTCATGTGCTTGACTCGGATCAAGTGTCATGTTAGGATCTTTTACCTGAGCAAGGACATAAAGTGCATTATCATCCCATAATACCTTAAAGGTTGCAGTTGCTTTTACTGCTGCATTGTTCGTATGTGGTGGCTTAATTTCGATTGCATTCTTCCAAATCTCATCAATTTCACCGTCAACTTTAGGGGTACCATACTTACCAACGATTTTACCATCTGCTGTAAACCCATTCTCATCCGTTACGATAACCGGACTAGCTGGTTCTTTTTCAGCGAAGAATACATCGGGCAATATATTGTATAAATACTGATTTACACATTGCCAGGTATGTGTACCACCTGGTAACAATAATAAGTATAAGTTACCTTGTGATAGATCTGCATTGTAATTGAAGATCGGATTGCCTTCGCTGTCTTTCTGTTCTGCCATAGCCGGAATTGCATTTACCATACCGCTATAAGCAATATCATCCGTACCAGTGGATGCGAAAACATAGTAATCCTTCATTGCGTAACCTTTTACGACACTTGTAAAATCAGCATTTCCCGGACCACCACTGATTGGCAGATAATACTTAAAGTAA
>JAEZKL010000120.1 GCA_023415475.1 Bacillota bacterium
ACAATTAAAGTTAATCCTTCTTGCCCATGAAATTCATTAACAGCAAATTTTTATAAGTACTTGTCAGGGTTTTTGTCTCTACAAAAAATACTTTTAATTTTTATAAAAATAGGAAATCAGTCAAGCAATCCATCATATGATACATTGTAATTAATATTAGGAGGAACAATCAATGAGTGATTTAGCAGCAACAGGTTGCGACAATAGCAGAGGTTTTGAGAGTGGTAATAATAATATCTGTCTTATTATCATCCTCTTATTATTCTGCTGCAATGGCTCCAATGGTCTCGGAGGCGGATTCGGAAGCGAAGGCGGCTGTGGATGTATTCTTATCATCATCCTTCTCCTCTGCTGCTGTGGTGGCAACAGCATATTCTAAAAGCTGATGTTCTCACAGATATGAGCTTCTAATTTAGAAGAAATAAGAAGGCCGGTATACCAGCCTTCTTTTTCTTTACCTCAGCACCATTGTCTCATAGTATAAAAGAATGTGGTAATTCATAAAATGTCAGCTTCGCAAACATTTTATGAATCATGTATTCAAAAATGTCAGATACGCAGACATTTTATGAATCGTGTATTCAAAAAAGTTAGCTTGGCAAACTTTTATGAATCATGTATGTAAAAGGAAGGAAGACTTCTTTATCTTCCTTCCTTGGCTTTTAAGTTTACTTCACAGAACCTATCATCTATGATTATTTTTTCTTTCTCTGACTTTTTAGGCGTTCAAAACACTCTCTGTCAATTTCATATACTGTGTTATCTTCGATAATCAGGTCATCCTCCATTTCTTTCCCCATATTAATCGAATTATGAACACCATTTTTCTCATTGGCAGTAATCTTTTGTTTATCATATTGAGAACCGGAGGGCCTTCCGGATGGATACATCTGCCTGTTCATGCACTGCCTCAATTTTTATTGTCATTTTAATATATGATTTTTTTACACAAATGACCTTAAAATGATTGTATCTACAACATTTTTCCTATATACTATTGAAAAACATTTAGTCAATCATAATTCAGTCAGTTCAACGGAGGTACTTATGGCAGGATCAGTATATGGAACAATCTTTACAATCACAACCTGGGGAGAGTCCCACGGAAATGGTATCGGTGTCGTTGTAGACGGCTGCCCCGCCGGTCTTCCTCTGAACGAAGAATATATTCAGACTTACCTAAATAGAAGAAAGCCCGGGCAGACGAAATACTCCACTCCCCGAAAGGAAGAGGATAAAGTGACCATATTATCCGGAACCTTTGAAGGAAGAACTACCGGCACCCCCATTTCTCTGGTTGTCTTTAATGAAAGTCAGCGCTCCGGTGATTATGCGCAGATTGCCTCCTATTATCGTCCCGGACATGCCGATTACACCTTTGATCAGAAATACGGCTTTCGCGATTTCCGTGGCGGAGGACGTTCCTCCGGCAGAGAGACCATTGGCCGTGTAGCCGCTGGTGCGATTGCCTGTGCCATCCTGAAGGAGCTTGGAATCGAAATAAAGACCTTTACCAGATCAATTGGACCGATTGCTATAGACGACGAGAAAGCAGATCTGGAGCAAATTGAGTTAAGCCCCTTGTACATGCCGGATCCGAAGGCTTCTTTGGCTGCGGAGGATTATCTCTCAGAACAGATGAAATATCATGATTCAGTCGGGGGTGTCATTGAATGTATCATTGCAGGTATGCCAGCCGGTATCGGGGAACCCGTATTTGATAAATTAGATGCTTCTCTCGCCAAAGCCGTTATGTCAATCGGTGCGGTCAAAGGTGTAGAAATAGGGGACGGCTTCCATAGTGCAGCCGTAACCGGTGCAGATAATAATGATTCCTTCCGATATGATGAAAAGCATGGGATCGTAAAATCAAGTAATCATGCCGGTGGAATCCTGGGCGGTATCAGTGATAGTTCTGACATTATACTCCGTGCTGCTATCAAACCAACACCTTCCATCTTCCGCCCCCAGAGAACGGTCAATAAGGATAACGAGAATATCGAGATACAAATACAAGGCCGCCATGATCCGATTATCGTCCCACGTGCAGTCGTAGTAGTTGAGGCTATGGTAGCCGTCACCCTGGTTGATTATCTGTTTATCGGAATGACCTCACAGCTAAGTAAGATAAAAAAATTTTATGATAAGAAATAGCTATTAATAAAAAGTCTGCTTCGCAGGCTTTTTTGAATCTTTTCACCGCTTGATTTTTCATATTAAATAACAATTATTAACTCATAATAATATTAAGCCTATAATTTTTATGAAAGTTATTGACAAGACGAATTATGCTAGTATAATTTATATTGTTGTGTTTAGCGTAACTAAACTTTTAGTTTATTGTCAGTAAGAATGTGAAAGGAAGCTTATCATGAATATCGGATCAAAAATCAAAGAATTGCGAATTCAAAAAAGCCTGACACAGGAAGAGCTGGCTGACAGAGCGGAGCTTTCGAAGGGCTTCATCTCCCAGCTGGAACGTGATTTAACCTCTCCCTCAATTGCCACCTTAGTGGATATATTGCAATGTCTGGGAACAAATCTTGAAGAATTTTTCAGCGGAACCACAGCCGAACAGGTGGTATTCAAGAAATCCGATTATTTTGAGAAATATGATACCGAGTTAAAAAATGAAGTGAAGTGGATTATTCCGAATGCACAGAAGAACATCATGGAACCAATCCTTTTGACCCTGGATACCGGCGGATCCACCTATCCCGATAACCCTCATGAAGGGGAAGAATTCGGTTATATTTTAAACGGAAGTATAACCTTACACATCGGTAACCGGAACTTTAAGGTAAAGAAGGGCGAATCCTTTTACTTTACAGCGAATAAACAGCATTACATAACAGCTTCCGAGAAAACAGGCGCTACCCTTTTATGGGTATCTACTCCGCCAAGCTTTTAATTGATAGGGGGAACACCAGATGACTGATAATAAATTAATTAATCTTGTGAATATAACCAAGTCCTACGGTGATAATGTAGTACTTGATGAGTTGAATCTATACATCCGTGAAAATGAATTTCTTACTCTGCTCGGTCCCTCCGGCTGTGGTAAGACAACCACATTGCGTATTATCGGCGGTTTTGAAACACCGAATATGGGGCAGGTTATCTTCGAAGGTAAGGATATAACCAAGCTCCCACCCAACGAACGACAATTAAATACAGTGTTTCAGAAATATGCCTTATTTAACCATATGACCATTTCTGAAAACATAGCCTTTGGCCTTAAGATCAAGAAGAAAAGCAAGGTCTATATTCAAGACAAGATTAAGTACGCTCTAAAGCTGGTTAATCTGGAGGGCTACGAGAATCGTATGCCTGATTCCTTAAGCGGCGGTCAGCAACAGCGTATTGCGATTGCAAGAGCCATCGTGAATGAGCCCAAGGTGTTATTACTCGACGAGCCACTTGGAGCACTTGACTTAAAGCTGCGCCAGGACATGCAATATGAGCTGATCCGTTTGAAGAATGAGCTGGGTATTACCTTCGTTTATGTTACTCATGACCAGGAGGAAGCCTTAACAATGTCCGATACCATTGTAGTTATGAACCAGGGTTATATTCAACAGGTTGGGACACCTGAGGATATCTATAACGAGCCAAAGAATGCGTTCGTGGCGGACTTCATCGGGGATAGCAATATCATACCCTCCGTTATGGTTGAGGACAAGCTGGTGAATATCCTGGGAGCCAACTTCCCTTGTGTTGATATCGGCTTCGGAAAGAACAAACCGGTCGATGTAGTAATCCGCCCGGAGGATATCGATCTCGTTCAGCCGGAAAACGGGACTATTACAGGCAGAGTAACTTCTCTTCTCTTCAAGGGTGTTCATTATGAGATGGAGGTTACGGCAAACGGACGGGAATGGCTCGTACATTCTACTGACCTCTTCCCCGTGGGCAGTGAAGTCGGAATCAAGGTAGATCCCTTTGATATCCAGATCATGAATAAGCCTGAATCCGAAGATGAAGAGGCCGCATTAATCGAAGAATAGTATAATCAGGAGATGAATTCCTATGGCAGTTTCAGATAAATTAAGACTCCTTGCTGAGAGAAAACCGGAGAGCGGTCTACAATTCTCCCGGGTGAATAAGGTAAAATGGCTCTCCTTCCCTTACCTTTTATGGATGATAGGTTTTATTCTCATCCCCTTAATCATGATTGTGTATTATGGCCTTACCAATTCCGATAAGAGTGTTACCTTTGAGAATATCGCTTTGATTGCAGATCCCATCAACCGGGATGCTCTGCTTCTCGCTTTGGAGCTTTCGATTGTCAGCACGCTGATATGTTTACTACTCGCCTATCCCTTGGCAATCATTTTAAATAATTCTAATTTAAAAAGTAACAGCTTTATCGTATTAATTATAATACTACCGATGTGGATGAACTTTCTGCTGCGTACCATCGCCTGGCAGAATATTCTGGAGAAGACAGGTGTTCTGAATACTATACTGAAGTTCCTGCACCTTCCTACCTTGAATATCATCAACACACCTGCCGCTATCATCCTCGGTATGGTATATAATTTCCTACCCTTTATGGTATTACCGATCTATAATGTATTAGTTAAGATTGATAAGGATGTTGTCAATGCGGCCAGGGATCTAGGTGCCAATGGCAGGCAGACCTTCCGTAAAATAATTCTCCCTCTAAGCCTACCGGGCGTAGTTAGTGGTATCACCATGGTATTTGTTCCTTCGCTGACCACCTTCGTTATGTCTACCATCCTTGGAGGAAGTAAGATTGTACTAATCGGTAATGTCATTGAACAGCAGTTCCGGCTCGGTAACTGGAATACCGGCTCCGGATTATCCCTTGTGCTGATGATATTCATTCTATTCAGCATGGCAATCATTTCAAAATATGATAAGGAAGGCGAGGGAAGTAATATATGGTAAAGAAATTCTTAAGCCGCTTTTATATCGGAATAATTTTACTATTTTTATATGCACCGATTATTATTCTGATAGTGCTTTCCTTCAACGCCTCTAAATCAAGAGCAAAGTGGGGAGGCTTCACCTTTAAGTGGTATACGGAGCTCTTTCAGAACGAGGATATCATGGCCGCACTGTCTACGACCTTGATCATTGCCTTCTCTTCTGCATTGATTGCTACCTTACTTGGAACCGCTGCTGCTATCGCCATGAACAGCATGAAGAAAACGCCGAGAACAATACTGATGGCAATTACGAATGTTCCGATGCTGAATGCCGATATCGTGACCGGTATCTCATTGATGTTAATCTTTGTGGCTTTGAACTTCACTCTCGGATTTACCAGTGTACTCTTAGCTCACATCACCTTTAACATCCCGTATGTCATTCTCAGTGTCATGCCAAAGCTGAAGCAATTGAATCCTCATACCTTTGAAGCCGCACAGGATCTGGGTGCTTCTCCGGTATATGCTTTTATCAAGGTAATACTTCCCGATATCTTCCCCGGAGTATTGTCCGGCTTCTTCCTTGCTTTTACCATGTCACTGGATGACTTTGTAATCACACATTTTACGAAGGGTCCTGAAATCAATACCCTTTCTACCAAGATTTATACCGAGGTTCGTAAGGGCATCAAACCGGAGATGTATGCACTCTCCACCATTATGTTTGTGACTGTACTTTTATTACTGATTTTTATCAATCGTAGAAATGCAGGGAAAAACGCTCCAATGAGAAAGCTGTAAAATAATGCCGCTATACATGCGTTTGTCCTCCGAAGTGCACCATCCTATGAATTGAATAGAGGGGCATAAGCCCCTGAATAATATTAAGGAGATTTTGTGATGAAGAGATTGTTATTATGTATTTTATTGCTTGTTGTTACATTCGGACTCATGACCGGTTGCAGCAAGAAAGATGGGGAGAAGGTCTATGTGTATAACTGGGGTGAATACATTGATCAGGAAACCATTGATATGTTTGAGGAAGAAACCGGAATAACGGTTGTTTATGATGAATTCGAGCAGAATGAAGAGATGTATCCCAAGATTAAATCCGGTGCTGTTCAATACGATGTTGTATGTCCTTCCGATTATATGATACAGAAGATGATTGAGGACGATCTACTTACGGAGATCAATTTTGATAATGTTCCTAACATCAAAAATATCGATCCTGCTTATCTGATTAGTGCTAAAAGCTTTGATCCCGAAAACAAATACAGCGTCCCCTACTGCTGGGGAACCGTTGGTATTCTATACAATAAGACCATGGTGGACGGACCAATTGACAGCTGGAGTGCTATTTTCGATGAGAAGTATTCCGGTAATATTCTGATGATTGACAGTGTCCGTGATGCCTTCGGTATCGCTCTCACTTATTTAGGCTATGATCTTAACAGCACGGATGAGGCACAGCTGGAGGAAGCAAAAGCGTTACTTCAGCAGCAATATCCGCTTGTACAAGCATATGTTGTAGACCAGGTGCGTGACAAAATGATCGGCGGGGAAGCAGCTCTCGGTGTTATCTATTCCGGAGAAGCAATTTACACCCAAAGAGAGAATTCCGATCTGGAATATGTTGTACCGAAGGAAGGCTCCAATGTATGGATCGACGGCTGGGTAATCCCGAAGAACTGCAGAGACAAGGAAAACGCAGAGGCTTTTATCAATTATATGTGTTCTGCGGAGATTGCTCTGAAAAATTTTGAATACATTACCTACTCGACTCCGAATGCTGCTGCCAGAGCGATGATAACCGATGAAGATATTAAGAACAGTAAGGTTGCCTTTCCAGAGCAGTCTGTCCTGGATCGCTGCCGTACCTTCCGCTATCTCGGCGAAGAAATGGAAGCATTATATACTACTAAGTGGAATGAAGTAAAATCGAATTAATATATAGCTAAGTTTTATAATCCTATGGATTACAATGCATAGCAATCATATTTGAAAAGGGCTGATATAAATCTATGAATACCAGATTTATATCAGCCCTTTCATTATTCATGACAAGTGAATTGGTTTATCAATTCATCTTGTTTACGCGTAAGCAAATGTGAGCGAGCGCGCACGCGAACCGAAGAAACTCACATGGCTTGTTTCTTCCGGTTTATTAGTTACCACGAATACTATTGTCTTACCACATTTCTCTCTTCGTGATGGTAAAAAGCCACGATATTCTTATATACCTCTTCTGTCACTCTCTGTCTTGCTTCTACGGTTGCCCATGCAATATGAGGAGTGATAATCAGTTTGGTACTATCCTGAATCTCGATTAACGGATTACTGGCGGCCATCGGCTCTGCCGTAAGAACATCAAGTCCTGCGCCGCCGATTAGGTCCTCCTTCAAGGCCTTTGCTAAGGCATCCTCATTAATGATTGGTCCACGCCCCAGATTAAGCAATAAGGCCGTCTTCTTCATCTTACGAAGCTCTTTCTCACCGATCAGATTATTTGTTCTATCATTTAAGGGTGCATGAATGGAAATCACATCCGACTGCTGAAGTAAGGTATCTAAATCCACCTGTTCATAAGCCGGGTTATCATTCTTCCCGGAGGTTGAATAGTATATGATATTACAGCCAAAGAGCTTCGCCACCTCAGCTACCCCTCTTCCAATCTCGCCAAGTCCGATAATACCCCAGGTCTTTCCCGAAAGCTCATGAAATTTCATTACAAAATGACTGAAGATATCAGAGCGGATATATTCGCCGCTTTTTACGAATTGATCATAGTAACTGAGCTTCTCATACAGATAGAAGAACAGGGCAAAGGTATGCTGAACCACAGACTGAGTAGAATAGCCCTTTACATTCGCTACTGTGATACCTCGTCCGTTGGTATACGGAAAATCTACTATATTGGTTCCGGTTCCTGTGATGCAGATCAGCTTCAGTTTCTTAGCCTGCTGTAAGGTTTCCTCATTCATAGGCACCTTATTCACGATGACGATATCCGCTTCCTTACAACGCATTGCATTTTCTGAAGGTACGGAGCAGGGATACTTTACCACTTCGCCGAGACTGTCAAACATACTTAAATCCACATCATCTCCCAGGGTATCCGTCTCAAGAAATACTATTTTCATAATGTTTTCTTCCTTTATCTTTAGCTCGGTTTATCGAATTCTTTCTGGGAAGCCAACCTTCTTCTGAACCTTACGTAGTGTCTTCGTTGCGTAATAATTAGCTTTATCCGCATTCGTCTTGATTATTCCGTCTATATAATCCTTATCCTTCTCCAGACGATGGAATTCATCCTGAATCGGCTTAAGCATACCGGCAACCGCTTCCCCTACCGCGAGTTTAAAATCACCGTAGCCGTAGGCTGCAAACTCTTTCTCGGTATCAGCTACTGTCTTACCGGTAGCAATGCTATAGATATCAATCAGGTTCTTGATACCTGGCTTTTCATCACTGTAGCGAATGCTATTGTCAGAATCGGTGACAGCTCTCTTAAACTTACGAATAATGGTATCAAAATCATCCATGAGGAAGATGCTGGCATTGGGATTTTCATCCGACTTGGACATCTTCTTTTCAGGCTCCTGAAGACTCATAATCTTAGCTCCCTGCTTACCTAAGTAAGGCTCCGGTATCGTGAATACATCTCCGTAGATTCCATTAAAGCGTTCCGCTATATCACGGGTAATCTCGATATGCTGCTTCTGGTCAACACCGACCGGAACAATATCGGACTGGAATAATAAGATATCCGCCGCCATCAGTACCGGATAGGTATATAAGCCTGAATTGATGTTATCTGCATGCTTTGCTGATTTATCCTTGAATTGGGTCATACGATTTAATTCACCCATATAAGTAAAGCAATTTAATATCCAGCTAAGTTCCGCATGCGCCGAAACATGGGACTGGTAATAAATACAGTTCTTCTCAGGATTCAAGCCTGCAGCAATATACAAGGTGAGCAGAGCTCTTGCTCTTCTCCTAAGCTCAGCCGGGTCTTGGCGAACAGTAATCGAATGCATATCAACCACACAATAGAAGGTCTCATATTCATCTTCAAATTCCACCCAATTCTTTAATGCTCCCAGATAATTACCTAAGGTGAGTGTACCGGTCGCCTGCATTCCGCTAAATAATGATTTTTTTCCGTCTAGCATACAATCACTTCCTATTCATTAGTCAGGTCTCTGTATCCATCCTCAACGGATCAGAACCCTGCAAGTATCAGTCAAATCTATATCTTCCAATATATAAATATTGCGATGAAATGTCAATGCTTACCGTTAATTAATTCGGTAAGCTCAACAAGAGAATTCACCACACCGTCATACTCCTTCACATCGCCAAAGCCGTACCTAGCAAAGATAAAGGGAACACCGGCTTCCTTGGCTGCATTTGCATCACCCTGGGTGTCTCCGACGTAGATTGGACTTTTTAAGCCGTTACGCTCGATTACCAAGCGGATATTATCCGCCTTCAGCTTACCGGAACGACCGGGATATTCATAATCAGTAAAATACTTCTCCAGATGGGGGTAAGCACGGAAGAAGCACTGAATATAACCCTCCTGGCAGTTGCTGACGATAAAGAGCTTATGCTCCTTGGCTAATTCCATCAATGCCTGCTCTAAGCCCTCATATAAGGTTGCTCCGTGTTCTGCCAAATAATCACATTCATAGTCACAGCACTCCTTCATCACCTGAATAGCCTGATCCTCCGGCACGCTTTGATAAAGCTTTACTGCGATTACATCCAAAGGAAGTCCGAACAGTTCCTGAAGAAGCTGCGGGGTAACCACTTCCTTCACCTCCGGATGCTTCTCCCGAAGCACCTTATTGAAGGCTATTGCCACCTCCGGTGTTGAATCCCACAGGGTCCCATCCATATCAAAAATAATACTATCTATCATATTGTTATCCTATATCCTTTTATATTATTTTTATCTTTAACAAAATCATTTTATCAAGTTAACAATAAAAAAATCAACATTTCTCCTGATTTTAATATTTTAGCTCTATTCTCCAATATAAATATCGTTTAGAGAGGCCATTGTTAGTTATTCTACCATAATCCGCTATTTCTTACAACCCAAACAGCAACATAGTTTTTGCATTCCGCTTTCCGCCATCTTCCTCTCAAGAAGCTTGTGTTCTCCCAAAGCGAGCTTTGTTCATTCATGCATTAATGTATTGGCATACCAATAATTTAAATATAGAATCCACAAAGCCTCTTATCTATGTTATAATCATGATACGTGATTATGTCTTATGTCAATTATACCGCAACCAGTATGCTTCAAATAATACACATTACAGAGAAAGGCAGGTAACCAAATGAAACAAATTGCTAGCTTTACCATTGATCATATGAAATTACTCCGAGGCTTATATGTCTCCCGCAAGGATAAGATCGGCAATGAAACCATCACCACCTTCGACATCCGTATGACTCGTCCGAACTTTAATCCGGTTATGATGACCGGAGAGATGCACACCATCGAGCATCTGGCTGCTACCTATCTGAGAAATCATGAAGTATATGCAGATAAGATTATATACTTTGGACCAATGGGCTGTCGTACCGGCTTCTACTTATTATTAGGAGGGGATTACGAATCCAAAGAAATTCTGCCCCTGATCATCGAAACCTATGAGTTTATTCGCGACTTTAACGGCGAGATTCCTGGTGCTACTCCGGAAAACTGCGGCAATTATTCCGACATGAATCTGGATATGGCGAAGCACTATGCAAAGCATTATCTTGAAGAGGCTCTTTACCGAGCAACAGATGACAATCTCATCTATCCCAGCTAATCATGTCACCCGTAAAGCTTAAGGCTGTCCCGTATCTTGGAACAGCCTTTTATCATGCCCTGCTTAGTGCATTTTTCGTGGTTACCTGAATATACTGTATTGAGTATGTATAATGGGAGAATCTATGGCAAACCAAAACTATTTGCAAACAGCTGAGATAATGAAAG